>NZ_NPFZ01000032.1:0-280713 GCF_002259425.1 Rhodococcus sp. 14-2470-1a | reverse complement strand
CTGATCGACACGACGAACACGGGGTGGGGACTTTTATCTGGCCACCAGTGGGGACCTCAACCTGGCCACCAGTGGGTACTTTGTCATGGCCACGGACACGCGACCTGCCGTGACGGACGATGCGGCGCCCCTCCGCCTCGTTGGCGGTGCAGGCGTGTCGTGAAATTTCCGCCGCACGCGATTCAACGCTTCAGCTAGTGCGCCGCAAGCTCGACGAATGCGGAAACTACTCCCCCCTACGCCAACCTGCTCGGAAACATCCACAAGGACGGTGCGCGCATCTATTCCCATCCGCCGACTACACCACGGTGGAGGCGACCGGCAGTGCACCGATCGACCCACAGGTTCGTGGACGACGCAAACGAGCGAATCCGAATCGGCTGGAGCGTCGAACCGAGGCGCCGAGGAAGTTCTCGGTTGAGCGCGGATGTGCACGCCTACTGTTGATCAAATGAATCCCGACGATGGACGACGACTGTGGCCGAGGCCCCCGCTGTTACCACGCCCGATTCTCATGGACCAGCGCTGGGAACGCCTGGTGTTCCTGCACTGGCGCGTTCCGAGTCGGCGTGTTGCACCGCTCTTGCCTGCAGGCACTGTCCCTGACGAGTTCGACGGCACGTCGTGGGTCGGACTGATCGGGTTTCGGATGGTGGGAGCCGGGCTCGGATACGGTCGTCCTGTCCCCTATTTCGGTACGTTTCCCGAGATCAACGTTCGGCTGTACTCGGTGGACGCGAACGGCCGACGCGGCGTGGTGTTCCGATCGCTGGAAGCCAGCCGTCTCGCGGTGGTTGCCGGGACCAACCTCGTCGGTGTTCCGTATCGCTGGGCGTCGATCACCATCGAGGACGACGAGACGTCGATTGCCTACCGAAGCAATCGTCTCGCGCCGCCGCAGCGCGGAAGCACAACGAGTTTCGGGGTGCATCGTGGCTCCTGCGACATGTCCGACGACCCACTTGCTCAATTCCTCACCGCGCGTTGGGGTCTGCACACTTCCTTGGCAGGACGGCTTCTGTACGTGCCGAATGTCCATCGCCGCTGGCAGCTGTACGACGCCGCCGTCACCCACTGCGACGACCAACTCCTCGGTGCAGCGGGACTTCCGAACGTATCCGACAGTCCACCGGACTCGGTGTTGTACGCACCAGGTGTCTCCACGCAGTTCGGCAGACCGTACACCGTACCTCTACGTCACGACGGGGACGCATAACGCATCAACGATGCGCCGGATGGAAACGCCCGGCACTCCAGCAGGCGTACCCCGAGCGATGGTGCACCGTCGAACAACCGTTCGCCGTGACCGCGAACATACGGATACACGAACAATCGGTACTCGTCGACGAGATTCGCCGCAATCAGACTGCGACACAACGTGATGCTTCCGGTGCACACGATGTCGGAACCGGTCGTCTTCTTGATCCGTGTCACCTCGTCGACCAGCGGACCCGATAATACGGTCGAGTTCGCCCACCCGGGTTCCTGCAGTGTCGTGGACACGACGTACTTGGCGACTTGGTTCAGATGATCGGTCACGCCAGTTGTGTCGTCGGTCTTCGGTCCCCAGTAGTCACGCATACCTTCGAAGGTCACTCGGCCTACCAGGAAGCCGTCGGAGGCGTCGCGTTGAGCCGCCAATGCCGCGTCGAGCTCCGGGTCGCTCCCGGCTTGGGTGAACCAATCGTCGGTTGCTTCGATGACGCCGTCGATGGTGATGTTCTGTGTGATGACCAGCTTGCGCACACTTCATGGATACCACTCGGTCGGCAGACTGGGAAGCGCATGTCTCGGTGAACCATCGAACGCCCCGATACCGATCGTCAGCTACGAAGGTAGGTCACGACGGCCATGACGCGACGGCTGAGGCCGGCGGAGTTCGACAGTCCGAGTTTCTCGAAGATCGAGTTGATGTGCTTCTCGGCCGAACTGACGGAGATGAACAGATCGGCAGAGATCCGCGCATTGGTGAAGCCCCGAGCCATCAGTTCGAGCACGTCGCGTTCGCGCGGAGTGAGACGGTCCACGGGGTTCGATTTGCTCGTGCGCGACAACAGTTGTCGCACGACCTCGGGGTCGAACACGGTTCCGCCGTCGGCAACTCTGTTCAGGGCGTCCAGGAATTCGTCTATCTCGACCACGCGGTCCTTGAGCAAATACCCGACCTTCCCGTCGGAACCACTGATCAACTCCCCCGCGTATCGAGTCTCCACATGCTGGGACAGCACGAGAACCGCGACATCGGGCCATCGTGTGTGGATGGTCAGTGCAGCCCGCAGACCCTCGTCGGTGTGATCCGGGGGCATGCGCACATCGGTGACGACGATGTCCGGGCGATTCTCCTCGACGGCATCCAGGAGTGCGTCCGCATCGCCAACGGACGCGATCACATCGTGGCCTTCGTCGGCGAGCATGCGCACCAGTCCCTCGCGCAGCAAGGCCGAATCTTCGGCGACCATCACCCGCATGGGATGCTCGCGGTCACGACGGTCGGTCCGCCACAGGGGCTGTCCACGGTCAAGGTGCCGTCCAACGCCGCGACGCGCCGAGCCAACCCGGACAGACCGGTGCCCGAAGGATCCGCTCCTCCGGCACCGTCGTCGGTGACGACGACACGTATGCGTTCGACTTTCTGGCGAGTGACAGTCACGTTCACCACCTGAGCGGATGCGTGCTTGGCTGCATTGGTCACCGCTTCCGCGACCACGAAGTACAGTGCCGTTTCCACCGCGGGCCGCACCCTCTCCTTCAGTTCGTACGTGATTCGGACAGGAACAGTGGCTCGCTCGGCCATCGTTTCCAGCGCCTGGTGCAAACCGGAGTGATCGAGGGCAATCGGGTACACCCGATTGGCGACTTCGCGCAGTTCCCCGATCGCTTCCTGCGCCGTCGCTCGCGCGCGATCGAGTAGCTCGCCGGGTTCGTCGGCGCGTCGTGCCTGGCCGATGAGCATCCCGAGTGCGACCAGTTGCTGTTGCACACCGTCGTGCAGGTCCCTCTCGATTCGGCGCCGTTCGTCGTCGATGGCATCGACCACATGGTTCCGACTGCTCGTCAGTTCTGCGACGCGGTGGCGCAGCAACCTGTCGGTCTGCGGTCCCAGAACTCGAGCGCCGAACCATCGATCCAGCGACCCCACCCCTACCACCCCGACGGCGGCTACGAACATCAACAAGATTCCAGGCAGCGCCGCACTTGCCACGAGTAGCGCGGCGACTCGGTCCGAACTCTCGATCAAGCCCCAACTGCCGTTCAGAAGCCATGCAGACAGCATCGACCCGGCCACGGCGAGACACAGCACTAGCAGAAGAACCACGCCCAGTCCGAGTAGCCCTACAGCCCAGCGCATTCCAAGATATGTCCTGCATCGTCGTGGAGTGAGTGCGTCTGTCCGTAACCGACCGTGGAAGCGGATGATCCTCCGAACCTCGAGCGCAGTCAACGTCAGCGCACCCTCCGCAACGGCGGCACGAACAGGCTCCCCACGCTTTCCGAGCACGTGCCCTGAGACGAGGGCAACCGACGCCACCGCGATGAAGAGCAAGCCCGCAACCGACGTGAGACCACCGAGCAGTACTCCCGCCAGAGCCAGCAGCCATCGCCCGATAAGCGAGCTGACGGCGATACGATCCGACTGCTCGGGTGGGTACTCGACGTGGTTCCCCGGCACGCATGCAGAGTAACCGAGCACATCGGGTCTCGACACTGCGGAAAACCGCACTATGTGCACGGGGGCGTACCACCGCGACGATCGACGGCTGTCCTCGATGTCCTACGGGCCCGGCGCTCCTAACGTTCTCGGTGTCCTTCCTGGAGGAGCCACGTCATCTACGAACGAGGAGAAATGTCATGTCCCACATGTTGATTGCAGCCGCCAGCGAGGCGGAACCTCCAAGCGGGCTCGCCGGTTGGGCGGTGGACGTGATGGATGCCCTCGGTGGCCCCGGCGCAGCCCTGGTCGTCGGAGCGGACAACCTGTTCCCGCCGATCCCGAGTGAACTGGTCCTGCCTCTCGCCGGTTTCTCCGCCAGCAACGGAGTGTTCTCCTTCGGTGCCGCGCTCTTCTGGACGACGCTCGGGTCGGTTCTGGGCGCGATCGTCGTCTACGCCGTCGGCGCGATCGTCGGGCGGGAACGTACTCGCGCGCTGGTGGTGCGAATGCCGCTGATTCAAGCCCGTGACTTCGATCGATCGGAGGCTTGGTTCGCGAAGCACGGCTCCAAGGCAGTCCTGCTCGGACGAATGATCCCGCTGTTTCGCAGTTTCATCTCGCTGCCGGCCGGGATCGAGCGGATGGGGCCGCTGAAATTCGTTCTGCTCACCACGGTCGGCAGTCTGATATGGAACACCGTCTTCGTCACCGCCGGCTATAGACTCGGCGAGAACTGGCATCTCGTGGAGGGGTACGCCGGGATTCTGCAGAAGGTCGTCGTCGTGTCGGCGTCGGTTGCCGTAGTGATCCTTGTGATCTTGCGGCTGCGCACCGCCGAGAAGGCCTGAGCCGACCCTCGTCGCGGAGTCCGGGCGGAGGGACGCCTCCCCCACCCTCGACAGGGTTCGAGGCACAATTTCTCGGCGTCGACCACTGTAATCAGTGTATTTTCAGGGCAATCCGATTGCAGTTCCGAATTACAGAGCGCCCAGCACGGCGAGTGGAGCGCCGGTGGCAATTGGGGAGGCTGAAGCGGAATCGAGACGACGTGTCTCTTCCACTATCAATCTATAGCGCACCCATGGGCTTGTGGCAAGACCCCGGTAGTGCCGCAGAATAGCGCACCGAACCTGACACTCACCGGAACGAAAGGCGTGCGCGCATGCCACCCTCGACCAGCGACCACACGTCGACCTCGGCCTTCGACCTGACCGGAAACCGGGCTCGAAAGGCCGCAGCCGAATTGATTCACGAGGACGAAAAGCACTTCGCCGCAATTCGATCCAGCCTGGCGTCGTCGATCGCCGACGCCACGGCTCGGCTCGACGCCACGCGGCGGTCCACCGGGCGAATGGGTCAGGAAGCGATGGAACGAGACTTCGAAGTCCACCGTTTGACCCAACGCCTTCGCTCTCTACGACGGTTCGGCCTCGACGTGTGCCTCGGACACATGCAGCCCGCCGACGGTTCCGATCCGATCTACGTCGGACGCGTCGGCTTGCTCGACGACGCAGGCGAGCAACTGGTGCTCGACTGGCGCTCCCCCGCTGCCGAACCGTTCTTCGGTGCCACTCATCGAAACCCTATGGGCTTGGTTAGACGTCGCCGATACCGATGGGCGAACGGCCGCGTCGCCGACTACTGGGACGAGGTGTTCACCGACCGCGCGGGCGAAGGCGCCGAATCTGCAGCACTCGACGACCAATCTGCGTTCATCGCGAGCCTCGGAGCCACACGGTCTCCGAGGATGCGTGACGTTCTCGGCACCATTCAGGCCGACCAGGACGCGATCATCAGAGCAGGATCCGACGGTGCGCTCGTGGTCGACGGCGGTCCTGGTACCGGCAAAACCGTTGTGGCGCTGCATCGCACCGCCTACCTGCTGTACTCGGATCCGCGGCTGGGCCACAATCGGGGCGGGGTGCTCTTCGTCGGACCGCACAAGCCGTACCTGAACTACGTCTCCGATGTTCTTCCCAGCCTCGGTGAGGAGGGCGTGCTCACGTGCACGCTGCCCGACCTCGTGGCCGAAGGCGAGACCGCCGAAATCGAGGACGACCAGGCCGTCGCCGCGCTCAAATCATCGGTGGACATGGTCGGGGCCGTCGAACGAGCTGTTCGGTTCTACGAGCAGCCCCCCACGAAGCCGATGACGGTGGAGACGGAGTGGGCGGATCTTCACCTCTCGGCTGCCGACTGGAAAGAAGCGTTCGACGCCGCCGATTCGACGACGCCGCACAACGACGCTCGGGAGCTCGTGTGGGACGTCCTGGTGAGCATCCTCGTCGACAAGTACGTCGGTGAGGCCCCGGAGTCCGAGGTCCGTGCGTCGCTTCAGGCCAACGACGAACTGCGTGCAGCTCTGGACAATTCGTGGACGTCGGTCGAGGCGGCCGACCTGGTGGCCGACCTGTGGTCCGTACCCGCATACCTGCGTCTGTGCGCGCCGTGGCTGACCCCGGCCGAAGTCGCGCTTCTGCAGCGAAGCGACCCTTCTCGATGGACCACGGCGGATCTTCCGATCCTGGATGCGGCCCGTCGCCGCCTCGGCGACCCCGAATCAGGGCGAATCCTGCGCCGACGCGCGGCCGCGGCAGCCGCCGAGAGACGGCGGATGGACCGGGTCGTCGAGGAACTCCTGCAGCTCGACGACGAGGACGGCCTGTACGCCCAACTCCGGCAGGACGGAATTCGCGACGCCTTGGTCGACGATTCCGTGCTTCCGCACACCGAACCGGACCGAATGGCCGGGCCGTTCGCGCACATCGTCGTCGACGAGGCACAGGAATTGACCGACGCGGAATGGCAGATGCTGGTGCAGCGCTGCCCGTCCGGAAGCTTCACCATCGTAGGCGACCGGGTGCAGGCGCGCCACGGATTCACCGAGACGTGGATGGACCGACTCGAACGAGTGGGCATCGGACGCGTCACCGACACCGACACGAAAGGCGTGACCATCCAGGAACTGACCATCAACTACCGCACCCCGGAGGAGGTGATGGCCGTCGCCGAACCCGAGATTCGACGAGTGCTCCCCGACGCGAACGTACCCACATCCATTCGGGCCGGCGGTGTCCCGGTGACGTACGGGGACCCGTCGGAACTCGCGTCGATCACCGAGCGTTGGCTCGCCGACAACCCGGACGGCATCGGATGCGTCATCGGAGCCGCGACGTTCCGTGAGACCGATCGCATCCGGTCGTTGACCCCGTCGTTGTCCAAAGGGCTCGAGTTCGATCTGGTGGTTCTCGTCGAACCGGCCGCGTTCGGCCGCGGCATCGAGGGCGCAGTCGATCGGTACGTCGCGATGACCAGAGCGACCCGCACATTGGCGGTACTGGAGTCCGTACAGCAGTGAGGCCCAGTCGCCGTGAAGCTCAGCCGCCGTGGAGCCCTCATCGCCGGGTGAAGGCCTAGTCGCTGTGGTGACGGACGATGTTCACGACGTTTCCGTCCGGCGCGCGGACGAGAAACCTCCGCACGCCCCAGGGCTCGTTCGTCACCGGATGCACGATCTCGTACCCGGCGCCGACGGCTTCGTCGTACGCGGCGTCGACATCGTCGGTCATCACCGACATCACGGAGTCGACGGGTGAGGTTCGGTCACGGGTGACTAGCTGGACGCTGGTGTCGCCGTCGGGTGCGGTGAACCGCGCCACCCATCCAAGACTGAATTCCTGGGTCTCCAGGCCCAGGAACTGCTCGTAGAAACCTTTCGCTGCGTCGATGTCGGGGACGGTGAGGTTGGTGACGATCTTTCGTGCTCGCACGGCTGCTCCTCGGCGATGAGTTCTCGGCTACCGCGATGTCGGTACCCACATGATCATCGTTGCAGGGCACCTCACCGTGGAACCGAACTCCAGAGATTCCTACCTGTCCGATTGTGTGGAGGTAGTGCGGCTGGCCAGGGAATCGGAAGGGTGCTTGGACTTCTCCATCGCTGCCGACCTGCTCGACAGCGGGCGCATCGACATCTACGAGAGGTGGGACGACGTCGAGCATCTTCACGCGTTTCGTGGCTCCGGTCCCGATGCCGGTCAGCAGGCCGCAATTCTCTCCGCCGACGTACGTGAGTTCGAGTGCCGGTGACTTCGGGAGTGCGGGACTTCGGGACTTCGGGACTTCGTGACTTCGTGACAGTGCAGAATCGACGAACGATCCGGGGCGCCCCCCGACTACTCGTCGGTGCTGGCCTTGCGCCTCAGCTTGAGCCGAACCAGTTTGATCGTCACGGCCAGCGCCACCAGAAGCCACCCCACACCCAGCACGCACAAACCGACCGTCGTCGCCGACGCCGCCTTCCTGTCGTCGGCGTAGACATACCCCACGCCGGCCCAGATTGCAGCGACCACCACGAACAACCCCATCGCCGCCATTACCGCTCGCACCGTCCGGTTGGTGCGCAACACCCTCATCACGGCCTTGACATGCCCAGACGGGTCGGTCTCCAAACGGCGTCACACAGTTGCCCGTGCCACACGGCGACTCCGTAGACTGCCCGGCATGGCACTCGATCATGGCGACCCAGGTGATGCACCGTCGACTCCTCCCCCGCTCGTCGATGTCGAGGACGTCCGCCGACCGACGCCTGCAGAGGAAGCTCGCACCGTCGCCGCGTCGACCAACATCGCGACGCTCGCCACCCTGACCGCCGACGGTGATCCGTGGGCGTCGTACGTCACCTACGGACTTCTGGGTGGCTCGCCCGTGTTGTGTGTCTCTCGGATGGCCGAACACGGACGCAACCTGCACGGTGATCGACGCGCAAGTGTCTCGATCGTCGCCCCGGAAACCGCGAGTGATCCTCTGGCGATCTCCCGGGTGACGCTTGCCGGCCGGGTGGACGCTCCCACCGGACCCGAACTCGACGCCGCTCGAGCCGCACACCTCGATGCTGTGCCCGCGGCGAAGTACTACATCGATTACAGCGATTTCTCGCTGTGGGTGCTCCGAGTCGAACGAGCCCGCTGGGTCGGAGGTTACGGGCGAATGGACTCGGCCACAGCCGCCGACTACGAGACCGCCACTGCCGATCCGGTGTCACCCGGAGCGGCGTACGCGATCTCGCATCTCAACGAGGATCATGCCGATTCGCTACTGGCGATGGCGCAGAACCTCGGCGGTTATCCCGATGCAACCGTCGCCACATGCACGACGGCCGATCGGTACGGCCTCGATCTCAGCGTCACCACACCTCGTGGACATGCCACGACCAGAGTCGGCTACGCGTCACCGATAACCAAGATCGACGACCTCCGCGCAGCTACTGTCGAACTCGCGCGTAGGGCTCGCAGCTGAAGTACCCTGCACCACTGGCCCGCCGACGACCGCGCCTACCACCTGTCCATGTGCAGAACCGAATCGATCGGTTCACGCGGAGCGGGCTTGAACGTCTCACCGGTGAAGTACGCAGTGGGGATCAGCGCGGCCTGATGGAAGCCCTGCGGGATACCCAGCAATTCTGCGACCTCGTCTTCCCGGGACAGGTGCAGCGTCGTCCACGCCGTGCCGAGTCCTCGCGCTCGGGCGGCCAGCGCGTAGCTCCACGCGGCGGGCAGCAGTGATCCCCACAGGCCGGCTTGATTGCCGGCCGGGAGCCGGGCGGCCCCGCGGATACACGGGATGAGCAGAACCGGCACCTCCCCCATGTGGTCACCCAGCCAGGCCACGCTGTCACCGACTCGCTTCTGCACCGGTGCTCGCTGGGGGTCGTCGGCGAACAGTTTCGCCGCCGACGCCCGCGACGCCAGGTATTTCTCGGTCTCCTGGCGGTAGATCTCCCCCAGTTGCGCACGCAGCGAGGGGTCGGTGACGACCATCCACTGCCAGCCCTGCCGATTGGAACCCGACGGTGCCTGCAACGCGATCTCCAGACATTCGCGAATCAGATCCGGGTCGACGTCACGGGTGAGGTCCAGTCTTTTGCGCACGGTGCGGGTCGTGGTCAGCAGTTCGTCCGGGGTCAGGTCGAGTACAGGGAACGCTGTCATGTCTTCGAGTGTGTCACCGGCACGACTCAGACGCCCGGACGATCCACGGACTCCGCCAACTTCCGGGGAGCGAGCAGGCAGTAGCTGTCGGTGAGCAGCTCGGACAGTTCGTCCTCGTCGGCGTCGTCGACCAGCATTCCCACCGTGCCCTGCCCCCACGGCGTCGCGAAGAACGGCGGCCCGGACCGCAGCAGCACGTCCAGTTCGGGTGCCTCGGATCGGAACGTCAACACCGTGGCGGGTTCCACGAGTCCCGCAGCGTCGGCGTAGGACGCCGGCCTGCCCGGTTCGACCACCAACACGTGCGCGAACGTCCTGGTGCGTACCCGCCAGCGCACCCCGGTCCACGCGCGCTCCTCGACGGTCTCGGGCAACCTCGAACACACCGCTCTGATGACCTTCAGGATGCTCTCCGGCACATCGGGATAGTCGCTCATGCTCGCCTCACCGCAGGTGTTCGTCGGGCCTCGTGCCAGAGAACCTATCGCGCGACACCGACGCGCACACGGCGGATGCGTGTACGTATTGCGGACGAGAAATGGGTCGGCCCGCTTGTCTCCGGTGGGAGACAAGCGGGCCGACCCGGTCGAACGCGGCCATGTCGCCGAATTGCGACGTGACTCAGCGCCTCAGCTCATGGGTGAGGGTTTCGAGTTCGTCGCCGCCCGCCATTTCCTTGGTGAGATCGTCGAGGCTGATCTCGTCGTAGGTGCAGTCGAGCTTCTGGCGACCACGGTTGAGGAGCACGAAGTGGTCACCCACCATGTACGCGTGATGCGGGTTGTGGGTGATGAACACGACGCCGAAGCCCTGCTCCTTCGCGGCGGAGATGTATCGCAGAACCATGCCGGACTGCTTGACACCCAACGCGGCGGTCGGCTCGTCGAGGATGAGCACGCGTGCGCCGAAGAAGATAGCTCGGGCGATCGCCACACACTGACGCTGGCCGCCGGACAGCGATCCGATGGGTGCATCCACGTCGGGCAGATCGATACCCATCTTGTGCAGCTCTTCGATGGTCGTCGCGCGCATCGCGGTGGCGTCGAGTGTCCGGAACGGGCCTTTGCGCAGTTCCTGGCCGAGGAAGAAGTTGCGCCAGACCGGCATCAGGGAGACCACCGCGAGGTCCTGGTAGACCGTCGCGATGCCCTTGCCCAGTGCGTCCTTCGGGGAACTGAACTTGGTGTCGACACCGTCGACGAGCAGTTCGCCTTCGGTCTGCTGGTGCAGGCCCGCCATGATCTTGATCAAGGTGGACTTGCCGGCGCCGTTGTCACCGAGAACACCGGTGACCTCGCCGGCGCCGACGCGCAGGTTGATGTCCTTGAGGGCGATGATGTTGCCGTAGGACTTACCGACGCCTTTGAGCTCGATGAGCGGTGTCTTGCCGCCCGAGGGGACGTTCTCGATCGGGGTTTGTGCGTGTGTGGTCATGACCGGTCACCTTTTTGCTGCGTAGTTGCGGAAGGAATTGTTCGCGATGACGGCGAACAGCAGCATCGCGCCGAGGAAGAACTTGAACCAGTCCGGGTTCCATCCGGCGTAGACGATGCCCTGGTTGGCCATGCCGAAGATGAATGCGCCGATCATCGCTCCGATGGTCGTACCGAAACCACCGGTCAACAGGCAGCCACCGATGACGGCGGCGATGATGTAGAGGAATTCGTTGCCCACGCCCTGACCGGACTGGACGGTGTTGAACGCGAACAGCAGGTGCATGCCGACGAACCAGGCGCAGAATCCGACGAACATGAACAGCCCGATCTTGACCTTCGTCACGGGAACACCGATGGCGCGAGCCGAGTCCTGGTTGCCGCCGACGGCGAAGATCCAGTTGCCGATGCGGGTCTTCATGAGCACGTAGGTGGAGATGGCGGTGAACAACAGCCACCAGACGACGGTGATGCGGATCGAGACATCTCCGATCTGGAAGGACGAGGCGAAGACCTTCTTCGCCGAGTCGAAGCCGGCCATGTCCGAGATCGACGGGGTGGCGACCTGCCCGGTGACGAGCTTGGTGACCGCGAGGTTGATACCGGTCAGCATCAGGAAGCTCGACAGGGTGATCAGGAACGAGGGAATCTTCGTCTTCATCACCAGATAGCCGTTGAGGAATCCGACCCCGAGAGCGAGTACGAGCGCCAGCAGCGATCCCAGCCAGACGTTCAGGTGCAGGTTGTAGGCGATCATCGAGGCCATGATGGAGGAGAACGTCACCGCGACACCGGTGGAGAGGTCGAACTCTCCGCCGATCATCAACAGCGACACTCCGATCGCCATGATGCCGATGGTCGACGAGGCGTAGAGGACGGTGGCGAGAGCTTCCGGGGATCGGAAGGGTGGAGCGACGATGCAGAAGAAGACGAAGATCACGATCGCGCCGAACAGCGCGCCGATCTCCGGACGAACCAGCAACCGCTGCAACGGCTTCTGCTTCTTGACCCGCTCATCGGTGACGACGGTGTGCTTGGACAGATCCAAATCGGCCTGTGTGCTCATGACAAATCCTTCCGTGCTGGTGGCGCCCGACGCGGCCGAGGGGTGGCCGCGTCGGGCGCGCGCCTAGCGAGTTCCGTTCTGGGCGTACTCGGCTATGGCGTCGATGTTGGACGAGTCGATGAACGCGGGACCGGTGAGAACCGGGGTGCCGCCACCGATGGTGTTGCCGTTGTTCAGGTACAGCCACAACGAGTCGACTGCGAGGTAGCCCTGCAGATAAGGCTGCTGGTCGATGGCCCACTGGACGTCGCCGGCCTTGATGGCGTCGACGAGGGCAGCGTTGGTGTCGAACGTGACGACGGTGGCATCACTGCCGGCGTTGGACTTCGACTGAACGGCGGTCAGTGCGATGGGGGCACCGAGCGCGACGATGTGGTCGATGGTCGGGTCCTGCTGCAGCTTGGCGGTGATTGTCGCCTCGACGGACGGCATGTCCTTGCTGTTGACGTTCAGGATCTCGGTGCTGCCACCGGAGAAGCCCTGCGTGACGCCTGCACAACGTGATTCGAGGGCGACCTGTCCCTGCTCCTGAATGATGCAGAGGACCTTCTTGGCGCCGTCGGCGGTGAGTCGCTCACCGGCCGTGCGTCCGGCGAGGGTCTCGTCCTGGCCGAAGTACTGCTGCACTCCCTGACCTTCCCACGCGTCGTAGCCGGAGTTGAAGGCGACGACGGGGATACCAGCGGCGGTGGCCGCTTCCACGGCGGGTGCCATGGCGTCGGGCTTGGCCAACGTGACGGCGATACCGTCGACATCGGAGTCGATGGCGCTCTGCACGAGGTTGGCCTGGTTGGGAGCTTCCGGGTCCGCGGAGTAGCGAAGCTCGATGTTGTCCTTTGCAGCTGCGGCTTCTGCGCCCTTGCGGATCAGGTCCCAGAACGTGTCGCCGGGAACTTCGTGCGTGATCATTGCGATGGTCGCGCGGGGTGTGTCGGCGGTACCTGCGTTGGAGCCTCCGCCGGAGCTCTCCGGAGCACCGCCGGTGCTGGAGCATCCCGCAGCCACGGTGGCGCACAGCGCCAACCCGAGGACGGCGCCGGTACGGAGCACGCGGAGTGAACCTGGTCGGCCTGTGCCGTGACTCGTCTGAAGTTTCATCAATTCTCTTTCTCGACGCCGTTCCGCCATGGAACGGGTGAACCAATCGATGTTGCGCTCAATATGTAATCCGGATCACACGCCAATGTCAAGCATTTGTCCTGACAATAGAAAGTTCGCTCATTTAACTCGTTGGTCGAGTAAGGAGAGACGGGTCGGAAATCAGCCCCCGAACAGCAGAAACAGGCCCCCGAAGGTGAAAAAGACCATCAGCACCATCAGAGCCAACTGACCACTCAATCGGTGGGCGCGCGGCAGAATTCGCAGGGATGCGTCGTGGGCGGCGGCGACTCCGAGGATGTGGCCGAGCAGAACACACAGAACCTTGATCGAGGACACGACGCCAGGGTGCTCGGACAACACGTAGGACACTTCCCACCCCTGCTGCCCGAGCAGATCCCACCCGTCACCGAGCGGATCGGTCAGTAGCAGAACGGTGCTCTGGCCCTTCTCGACGAAATAGGTCAGGTAGTGAGCCAGCACGTAGCCGAATGCGATCGGGATGAGCGAATGCGCCAACGCCCCCGGGAGCGCTCGACGTTCGGTTCGGGACACTCCGCCGGTGGCCTGGCAGCAGAGCCAGAACGCGACCCCAACGATCGACACCAGGGCGAGCAGACCGACAGTGCGGAACGCGACCGCCCCGCCGCTGGATCCCGATACGTCGTCGACGACATTGCGCCAGGCCGGTAGCTGCGACGCACTGTCGAATGCAGTCGATCCGAGGAGAACGGCCACGACCCCCACCGAACCCGGAAGCACCGGGAACGTCGGTAGACCGTCGAGCGGATTTCGCAGCACGAGCTGGCCTTCGGGTGATCTGGCGAGCGGGGCCAGGCGTGCAATCGTGTCGCTGTACTTCTCGAACGGATCGCCGTTGTCGAACCACGTGTCTCCGAACGTCATAGCCCCGGCGAGCATCAGAATTGCGTACGCCGAACACCACGTCCGAATGGCGTCCACGGAACCTGGATCGGAGTACGCGAGCTCGAGCCAGACGAATGCGAACAGCCCTACGACGGCAGGCCATGCACCCAACCGAGCGGGATACTCGATCAGTCCGGTAGCGGTGGGGCGGCGTAGCGCTCTGCACACGAGCGCGTGAATCGTCCGGACCGGCGACACAATGCGCCACACCGGGCCCAGGAACGCCGACGCGATCGGCAGGCCGACCCACAGGAGAACGTAGAACACCCCGGGGAGCGCGTTCGTCGCATCTTCCGGCCCTGCGTACGCAGCCCACCCTACGTACACCGAGAAAGCGAGCGCCACGAGACGCAGCGTCCATCGAGTGGCGGGTGCATCGACGAAACGCTGCGCCGTAGGAGGAACGGTTGCCCACCGCTTGCGCGGATCCAGTCGTGGTGTGCGCCAAGCGAAGATCAGAACGGCGAACGAAATCGACAATGCCCAGGCTCCGCCGATCAGGACGAACGTGACCGGCAGGGGCAGATCGGTGGAACCGCCCAACCCGTGGGCGAGGATCACGGCCTGACAGCGAGCGTCGCGACGGTGCGATCGGCGTGATGAAGCTCGATCGCCACCGAACCGGGCACGTCCACGGTGAACTCGAAGGTCTGATCGGCTTTCGCCTCCACCTCGAACGTGTGGTCCGGCACCGAATGTATGTGCAGCTCGTCCGTCGTGTCGCTGTTCACCCGCAGCGTGATGGGCTCACCTACGACTGCGTCCAGACGCTCGTTGGTGGGTGAGATGTCACCGCCCATGATGGTGACATCGATGACCGTGCCGGCAGGTTGCGGATCGGCCACCGAGGACTCCTCTGCGGCCGAGGACGTCGCCGCGGTGCTGCTGCCGGTGTCCGAAGCGGACGAGCATCCGACAGTGAGGAACAACATCGCAGCGCCCGTCACAGCGGCGCAGCGGCCGTACTTCATTTCTTCTTCCCATCGTCGTGGCCTTTGGGCAGGTCGTCCGAGCTCCGGTCGGGCAAGTCGGCGGATTCGTTCTCGGCGTTCTCGTTTCTCTCCGCACGTCGGTCCTTCGCGACGATGTACAGAACGACTGCGACGATGATGAACGCCGGTATCAGAGCCGGCAGCGCCAGCACGACCGAGTGATCCGCGAGGTAGACGACGTCTTGCGAGCTCGAAAGATGAACTGTCATGTGCGACTGGGTGTTCTGTGCTCACTCGAGGTGCGCAGCGAGTTCCGGGGAGTGACCGAGCTGATACGCACCGTTCCCCAGGAAAGAGCCCAGACCAACAGCAGTGTGCACACTAGAACGACGAGCGACGCCGCGGCGAACAACCACGTCGGATGGTCGAAGTTCCGTTCTCGCTGCAACAGCGTGATCTCCGAGACCAGGTCACGAGTGAACGACGCGTCGGCGGACACCTCCTCTGCTCCGATGCCCTCGTCGGCCGCCATGAACACCGGTGCCGCCGTCAGGGTGCGACCGTCGTGAATGCGGAGGACGGTCTTCCATGTGCCGTCGACCGGGACCGGCTTCGTGGACCGGAAGGTGCCGGGTCCGGTGGCCTCCAGTCGGTCGACCACCAAGCCGCGTAGCGTGTCTCCCCCGCCCTGCCACGCGAGAATCGAGACCCATTCGGGGTCGTCGCTGACGAGATCTATCGGATCGATCTCCACCTCGGCGGTCACCATGCGGAAACCGTCCACAGGTTCCGCGTCCGTCAACCGCACTGTCGCAGTGGCGTCCGTAGGCACCTCGAAGGCAAGGCCGTTGGCCACGGTGCCACCGAGGGCGAGAATCATCGCGAACACGACAGTTCGGCGAACGGCCGGTCCGGGCAGCCCGTCGCCGCTCAGCGCTTGCGCGAACAGACCCGCGGCGAGGCCGGTGGTGACACCGACCGGGACGGTCATCAGCAGGGTGTCGAGCCACATGCTCGATGTCCACGGAAACAGATGAACGGCGTCGACCCAGAGCGATTCGCCCCAGATTCCGACGGTTCCGACTCCCAGGCCGGCGACTGCACCGAACAGCAGACGGCGTTTCACCAGTGGGGTGAGCGCGATAACCTCGACGACGATCGCTGCACCCAGGTACAGAGCGAACACATTGTGAGGCTCCCCGAACACCGGTCCGACGAGCAGAGCGGTGATTTCTCGAACGACGGCGGCGAACGCCACAGCGAACACCGCGGCACCGGGCCCGACCATCAAGCGTGCGGCAATCAACGCGAAGGCACCCGCACCCGCGATGAGCATCGGCTGGAAGATCAGCTGGAACTGCTCGACGCCGAAGTCGTATTCGATCTGGAACACCGACAAACCGATCAGCAATCCGCCGAACGCGGAGCTGCGCAACAACCACGTCAGGACCGGACTCCGATGCCAGCGCGGATCGGGACCATCGGCGTCCGAGCCCATGGAGATTCGACCTTCGTGCTCGAGCAGAATCACACCGACGAGGGACAGTCCGGCGCCGCCGATCAACATCAGGTGAGTCGGTCCCCAGAGCGTCACGTCCTGACCGAAGATGCGGTGCCAGATGTCGTCGAGAGGAAATCCGATGAGGGCGTACAGGCCGGCCCCCATGATGAGCACTCCACCGGTCGGGACGTACCACGTGCGGGTCAACTTGATCGCGGCGCGGCCGGGCTTCTCGTCGAGAGGCAGGATCATCGCGAGCGCACCAGCGATGAACAGGAAGAACAACCCGACCAGGATGAAGTAGTGCGCCGGGTTGGCGAGCGGCCCCTCGTCGCGTCCGCGTCCGATGTGCAGGCTGACGTCCCAGATGAAGCCAAGGAACGCGGTCAGAATCGTCGATATGAACATCACCAACGGCAGAGCTGCCCACCCGGGGAGGTTGGTCTTCGCGCCGGCGTAGTCCGCAAGTCGGCCCAGCCAGGTGATGCGGCGAGTACGGTGCAGAAAGGCAAGGTAGAGCAGGCCGAGTGAAATCACTCCCGCCGCGGCGCTCATACCGAAGACCTGGTCGAGTGCGGCTCCCCCGCCCTGACCGCCGCTCCCCTGAGCGACGGTGACGACCGACGTGTTGAGGTTACTCTCGGTAACACTTATCTCGAACATGGTCAGAGTATGAACCCCAGGGAACCGAAAAACCAGGCTTTGGGCCAATCGCGTCGACTCCTTGTGTTCCGCCACAGAATCGGATCCGCTTCTGAAGCGATCAAGAGCGCACTCACCACACACCCTGCCGCTTCCGCAACCATCGAGGGTCGACGCATCCCAGGTCACCGCGTGTACGAGCCGAACTGCCGGGCGTGACGAGCCGCCGCATGGGAACCTTGCCGAGACGCCCTGATCGGCGGCGACTACCGTTGCAGCTACATCTAATTTTCAAGGGAGCAGGTAATGAGCATCCAACCGGTCGAATCGAAGCGCCATCACGTCGTTGTCATCGGTTCCGGGTTCGGCGGTCTCTTCGGCGTCAAGGCACTCAAGAAGGCCGACGTCGACATCACCCTCGTGGCCAAGACCACGCACCACCTCTTCCAGCCACTGCTCTATCAGGTCGCGACGGGCATTCTCTCGGTCGGTGAGATCGCTCCCACGACCCGAGTCATCCTGCGCAAGCAGAAGAACGCCGAAGTACTCATGGGTGAAGTCCTCGACATCGATCTGTCGGCGAAGACAGTGACGTCCAAGCTCCTCGAGCGCGTGACGGTGACGCACTTCGACAGCCTGATCGTCGCAGCGGGCGCGCAGCAGTCCTACTTCGGCAACGATCACTTCGCCGAGTTCGCGCCGGGCATGAAGACCATCGACGACGCTCTCGAGCTCCGCGGCCGCATCCTGGGCGCATTCGAGCAGGCCGAACTGTCCAACGACCAAGAAGAACGCGACCGACTGATGACGTTCGTCGTCGTCGGCGCCGGACCGACCGGAGTCGAACTGGCAGGCCAGATCGCCGAGCTCGCAGATCGCACGCTGGACGGGGCGTTCCGCAACATCGACCCCCGCGACGCTCGCGTGATCCTTCTCGACGCGGCCCCCGCTGTGCTCCCACCGATGGGCGAGAAACTGGGCAAGAAGGCCGCGGACCGGCTCGAGAAGCTCGGCGTGGAGATTCAGCTCAACGCGATGGTCACCGACGTCGACAACGACGGACTCACCGTCAAGGAGAAGGACGGCACGACGCGCCGCATCGAAGCACAGTGCAAGGTGTGGTCCGCCGGCGTCCAGGGAAGCGCGCTCGGCAAGCAGCTCGCCGACCAGTCGGAGTCCGAGACCGACCGTGCAGGCCGCGTCATCGTGGAGCCGGACCTCACGGTCAAGGGCCACCCGAACGTGTTCGTCGTCGGTGACTTGATGTCGGTCAAGGATGTACCCGGAATGGCGCAGGGCGCGATCCAGGGTGCGAACTACGCGGCCAAGCAGATCAAGGCGTCGCTCAAAGGCGAGGATCCGAGTCAGCGTCAGCCCTTCAAGTACTTCGACAAGGGTTCGATGGCCACCGTCTCGCGCTTCAACGCGGTCGCCAAGGTCGGCAAGCTCGAGTTCGGCGGTTTCATCGCGTGGGTCATGTGGCTCGCGCTGCACCTGTACTACCTCGTCGGGTACCGCAGTCGCATCACCACCGTCATCTCCTGGTTCGTGACCTTCCTCGGACGCGGACGCGCACAGATGGCGTCGACCGAACAGCAGGTCTTCGCGAGGTTGGCCATCGAACAACTCAATTCGATCGAAGCGTCGGAAAGTCCGGGCGACAGCGAGTCGGGTCGCAAGGCCAGGGCGGAACAAGAACAGAAAGCAGCCGGCTGACCCCGTCTGCAGTCACTCCTCCTCGGCGTCACTCGTGCACATGATGTGCATGGGTGGCGCCGAGTTCGTGAAGCATGCGATGAACGGTGTCGTCGTCGAGCCGGTACGTCATCCTCTTGCCGTCCCGCTGCACTGCAACCCACCCCTCGTTCCTGAGCAGGCGCAGCGCGTGCGAGACCGAGGTCGACGTCATCGACAGGGCAAGCGCCAAGTCGGTGACGCAAATTCCCGGCGCGCGGTGCATACAGAGCAGAATGCGCAACCGCGTCGGATCACCCAATAGATCGAACCGCTGCACCCAATCGTCCAGATTGTGTACCGCGTCCACCGCGGCGCGCGCTTGCTCCACGTGCTCGGGTTCGAACGGGGCAGTGCCGGGCGACTGCGCGTTGCGCACATCTCCGTCCGTCATGTGGGCAACGCTAGCGTGTCTATTCTGCTGCCGGTTGCGGTGGAGAGGCTGCCGCCGGCCGCCAGTGGCATCCGAACCCACGATCGTCCGGCTTCCGCAGTGCGATCGTCTGGGAAACGGATGGTGCTCGACATCGCCATCGGTGCGGAGATGACGTCGTGTCCCGATGTGCCGACGCCGAGTTCCACACGGTGCCGCAAGTGCGGGCGGACTCGGCCCTCGCCGCAGTCGACATCCGAGAAGACTGTGCCGTACCAGGAACCTGCACGCTCCCCGGCCCGGCCGATCTGTATGCGCTCACGGATGTGGATCGCCCCCGAGTCCGAGAAGCGAACGTCGGTGCGCGAGTGGTGCCGCGCGTCGGCCGCGACGATCATGGGTTCCGGGTCGAACAACAGCCTGCCACCGTCCTCGACGTGGAACGACCACCACGAATGCGACTCGGTAGTCGCGGCGCTCGGCAATGCCAGGGTCGCCGCGACACTGTGGACTGCCAGGCTGGCACCTTTTCCCACCTCGACGCGGATTCGCATCTCGTCGCCGCCCAGAGGTGTTGCGGCCGTGCCGATCATGTGTACGGTGTCCGGACCGGTCAAGCGCCCGGACAGTCCGCCGGACGAGATGATCCGCGGACTGCGCTCGGCACTGGCGACGATGACGAGCTCAGTGCGCATCGGCCGCGGCCGTCTCCTTCAGCCGCGCCCGGACCCATTCGAGCACTGTCGATGCCGACGGGTCGTCCGTCAGGGAGATCATCGCGGTCGGTCGGCCCTCGCGTACCTTTTCCGCATCACCTCGCATGACCTCCAGATCGGCACCCACGTACGGCGCCAGGTCGGTCTTGTTGATCACCAGGAGATCCGAGAAGGTAACGCCGGGACCACCTTTACGCGGTACCTTGTCGCCGCCGGCAACGTCGACGACGAAGATCTGGACGTCGATGAGACCGGACGAGAAGGTTGCCGTCAGGTTGTCACCGCCGGACTCGACCAGAATCAGATCGAGTGGCGGGTTCTCGTCGACGAGGTCGTCGATGGCATCGAGGTTCGCCGTGATGTCGTCGCGAATCGCGGTGTGCGGGCATCCGCCGGTCTGAACCGCAGTGATTCTCTCGTCGGGTAGGACGGCGTGCCGACGGAGGAAGTCGGCATCCTCGGTCGTGTAGATGTCGTTCGTCAGCACTCCGAGCGACAGTTCGTCGCGCAGTTCGCGGCACAGCGCAGCGACCAGAGCGGTCTTACCGGATCCCACCGGACCGCCGATACCGATGCGGAGTGCTTCGCCGGGGACTCGAGTGCGCTTCGGTCGGTCGAGGCTGTGGTCGTGCGGCTCGCCGTCGATGAGATGCGGAGGCATTGTGTTTCGGCCTTTCGTGACTCGGTGATGCAGATGATGTCGTTCGAATGAACGGGTCAGTCTTCAGGATACGAACAGCGGCCGCTCGCGCGCCGCGTGGTTCTCCGCCAGCACGTCGAGCAGCGGGTCGGACAGATCCACCAAGGTGGGCAGCAAGGCGCACACCTCGTCCGCCACCTCGTCGCAGGTGCGAGCGAGCCGCAACGTGCATGCCGCGACGTCCGACGGATCGAGGGCGAGCAGTCGCTGTGCTGCGATCGCGGACCCGGTCATCGTGGTGTACACCTGCACCGACGCGATGGCCTGGCCCGGCAGTGTCGCAGCGCGACCGACGAGACCGGCGACGACGGCCAGGTGGGGTCGACGCGGTACCGACTCCCACTGCTGATGCGGCCAACTCGCACGGGCGAGCCTGAGCAATCCTCTCCCCTGTGCCCGCGACGCGGCCCGCGCAGCCGGCGACGGAATACGTGCGTCGCATTCGTCCTCGGCGACGTCCACGTCGAGAACCGACTCACATACCGCGGCCGCGAGGGACGCCGTCACCGCACCGCTGGTCCTGAGTCGACGGATCAGAAATGCTTCCACGGTGTCGATGTCCCGCACGAGCCCTTGTTCGATGGCTTCTTCGATGCCGCCCGAGTGGACGTGACCACCGGTAGGCAACCGTGAATCCGCCAGCGACATGATCATGGAGATTTCGTGCACGACCGCGCTCAAAAGAGAAAGTACCTCTGCGCCATCGGAAGTTCGGTAGCAGGCTGCTCGGTCCAGACGTCGCCGTCGATCTTCACGGTGAACGAATCGGGATCGACCTCGATGCGGGGCTGCGCGTCGTTGAGCGGCATGTCGGCCTTGCCCACCGCCCGAACGTTCCCGACCGCAACCAGCCGTCTGTCGCAGTCGAGTCGATTCGCCAAACCGTCCTCGATCGCCTGAGGGGCGACGAAGTGCACCGATGTGGCTGCTGCGGCCTTGGGTGATGCGCCGAACATCGGTCTGGGCAGCTCCGGCTGAGGGGTAGGGATCGACGCATTCGCGTCCCCCATCTGCGCCCATGCGATCATCCCGCCCTTGATCACCGCGTGCGGCCGGACACCGAAGAACGCCGGATCCCACAGCACGAGGTCGGCCAGCTTGCCTGGTTCGATGGAACCGACCTCGGCGTCGAGACCGTGCGCGACGGCAGGGCAGATCGTGTATTTCGCGATGTAGCGCTGCACACGATTGTTGTCCGCGCGGGTGTCCCCGGGGAGGAACCCCCGTCGTTTCTTCATCACGTGGGCCGTCTGCCAGGTGCGCAACACGACCTCCCCGATCCTGCCCATGGCCTGTGCGTCGCTGCCGATCATGGAGATTGCTCCGATGTCGTGCAGCAAGTCCTCGGCGGCGATGGTGGACGGCCGAATTCGGCTCTCGGCGAAGGCGAGATCCTCCGGGATGGACGGACTGAGGTGGTGACACACCATCAGCATGTCGAGATGTTCGTCGAGCGTGTTGACCGTGTGCGGCCGAGTGGGATTGGTCGAACTCGGCAGCACGTGCCCGTACGACGCGACGGTGATGATGTCGGGTGCGTGCCCACCTCCCGCACCTTCGGTGTGGTACGCGTGAATGCCGCGACCCGCGATCGCATCCAGGGTGGTCTCGACGAACCCGGCTTCGTTGAGTGTGTCCGAGTGCAGAGCGGCCTGCACGCCTGCGTCCTCGCACACACGAAGGCACGCGTCGATGGCAGCGGGAGTGGAGCCCCAGTCCTCGTGAAGTTTGAAACCCGATGCGCCGGCGCGCAGCTGCTCCCACATCGCTTCGGTGCTGACGGTGTTGCCCTTGCCGAGCAGGACGATGTTCATCGGCCAGCCGTCGAGTGCTTCCAACATTCTCGACAAGTGCCAGGCACCCGGGGTGACGGTTGTAGCTTTGCTGCCCTCGGCAGGTCCGGTTCCTCCGCCGATCACGGTGGTGATTCCGCCCGCCAACGCTTCGTCCATGATCTGCGGGCAGATGAAATGCACGTGGCAGTCGATTCCACCGGCCGTGACGATCTTGCCGTTGCCTGCGATGATCTCGGTCGACGGACCGATGACGAGGTCCGGATGGACACCGGTCATCGTGTCGGGGTTGCCGGCCTTGCCGAGCGCGACGATCCGCCCATCGCGAATACCGATGTCCGCCTTGATTATTCCCCAGTAGTCGACGACGACGACTCCCGTGATGACGGTATCGGGGGCTCCGTCGGCCCGCGTTGCGCGCGACTGCCCCATCGACTCGCGGATCACCTTCCCGCCGCCGAAGACTGCTTCTTCCCCGGCCAGTCCTGGACCACCACTTCGGTCCTCGGTCACTTCGATCAGAAGGTCAGTGTCCGCCAACCGGATTCGATCACCTGTGGTGGGGCCGAACAACTGCGCGTATCGAGAACGACTGAGCTGGGCCATCAGGCATCGAGCTTTCCGGGAGGATTCGAACTCAGTCCGTACACTTCTCGGCTTCCGCCGAGAGGAACGAGTGAGACTGTCATGGTGATGCCGGGCTCGAACCGCACCGCAATGCCGGCGGGAATGTCCAGCCGTCGTCCGTGCGCCTGCGCGCGATCGTACGACAGCGCCTCGTTCGCCTGGGGAAAATGGACGTGGCTTCCCACCTGCACCGGACGATCACCGGTGTTGACCACCTCGAGCGTCACGAGGTCCGCACCCTCGTTCAGTTCGATGACGCCGTCCTCGGTGAGGACTTCACCTGGAATCAGATGCCCGTCACCCCGTTTCGGAGAAATGGGTTCATGGACGGTGATCAATTTGGTGCCGTCGGGGAACGTCGCTTCGACCTGAACCTCGGGAAGTAGTTCGGGAACTCCGCTGATGACGTCGTCGGCCGACAGGACCTCGCGCCCCGATGCCATGAGCTCGGCAACAGATTTTCCGTCGCGTGCGCCCTCGAGAAGGTGATCGGTGATGAGCGCGACTGCTTCCGGGTGATTGAGCAGCCGACCTCGACTACGACGCCTACGTGCCAATTCGGCTGCGTAACTGAGGAGCAGCCGGTCCTGCTCGTGCGGAGTCAGCCGCATTCGATCTCCATCCGTAACCCGTCCTGCCCGACGCAGGCAGTACCGGACATTCTGGCACGTGTGCTCGTTTGCGGCAGGGTACGGCCGGCCGACCGCTACGACTGGGCCGAAGGCCCGCCGACGGTACGAGCCAGCAGTCCGTGCAGAACGTCCCGAGTGACGAGAGGTGACAGCGACTCGAGCTCGGCGGCGTCGACCGCCCCGCAATCCAGACCGCGAACGAGGACCGCGGCCAGTGCCTGAGCGGTGGCAGGCTCGTCCATCATGCCGCCCGACGTTGTGTCGAGGTACGCCGCAACCCGCGACGCGGCCGTCGGCATCGCCGACCGGAAGAACGACAACGTCGCAGTCCATCGCGTCGCGAGGTGGGTCGGGTGCATGTCCCACCCTTGATAGAAGCCGCGCTCGAGGGATCGGGTGACCAGGCCGGCGTGGCGCCGGATGGCGCTGTCGACCTCGGCCGGTGTCCCACTCGGAACCACCTGCGTCGAGCCGTCGCTCACCCAGATCCCCGTTTGTGCCGTGGCTGCCAGCATCACCGCCTTCGCGTGATCCGCCACCGGATGTTCGAGGGATTGCTGAGCGGACGTGATTCCGCATGCCGCGCTGTAGTCGTACGTTCCGTAGTGCAGTGAGGTGCACCGACCGTCCGCGCGTCCCAGGGCACGCGCGAGTGTTGCGGTCCCGTCGCTGCCGACGACGGCCTGAGGACTCTCGATCTGAAGCTCGAATCGAAGCGCTCGGTCCGGAAGTCCATGCGCTCGCTCGATCTCCTCGCACAGAGCGACCACTGCGTCGACCTGCTCGGCAGCTCGTAGTTTGGGCACCGTGAACACGAATCCCGACGGCACTCCCCCGGCTCCGTCGAGAACCAGCTCCAGAGTCCTGATACCCCGGCGGCGTTCGTGCGGTGCCAGTCCCTTGGGGCGGATTCCGCACCACTGCGGGCCCAAGGGGTCGGCAGCCAGGGATGCGAGAATTCGTCCCGCCTCGCGGGCGTGTGCGTCCTCGGTCTCGTCCGCACGCCAGCCGTAGCCGTCCTCGAAGTCGATGCGCAGATCTTGAATCGGGCGCGTCGCCAACGCTTCTCGAACGCGCGGCAGCACACCGACCGAGTCGATCGAATCGAACACCTCCTGGTTCTCGTCGATCAGGCTAAGCGCCTGCTGTCCCCACCTTGCCGGAATGTCCACCCCGGCCGCAGATGCGGCTACGTAGATCGTGTGGATGGGCTGCCCACCGATCCGGTCACCGGGGAAATCTGCGGCGAGAGCGTCGTCGACGGGACCGAGAATCGACTCGATGCGGTCGAGCGCAGCGTCGGACAAGCGTGCTCGCTGCCGCGCGGACTCGTTCTGGTCGTCGGGTGATCCGGAGATGGGTGCGTTGCTCACCGTGTCAGTGCCCCAGAACGCCTACCGATGGTGCGGCTCGTCCGGTCTTCACTCGGTGGTTCCGTGGCCGAGCGCTGCGGTGTCGGTGATGTTGGCCAACCGAACCTTGCCCTGCGCGACGGCTTTTCCGGCCTCGTTGGTGATGTCCACCTGCCACAACTGCTGGGTGCGACCGCGATGGATCGGACGCGCTTCGGCGACGAGGGTTCCCTCTCTCGATGCCCGCAGGAAGTCGGTGTTGTTGTTCACGCCGACGACGTGTCCGCGCGAACCGAGCCAGACGCTCGCCCCGATACTGGCCATCGACTCCACGACGGAGCACAGGACGCCGCCGTGCATGATCCCGGCCGGCTGGTGCAGCCTCGGCGTCACGTCCCACGTTGCGCGTACGCGGTCTGCGGACACTTCGGTGTACACGAGTCCGACTGCGCCGTCGAAACCCTGCGCGCAGAGTTCCGTCATCTCCGCGGGATCGACGTTCGGGGTGATGGGGCTTTGCGTCTCGCTCATCGACTCTCCTGATTCGGCTGGCGTCGTCGCGTTCGACGCGCAGATCAGGACTACACCAGAAGGTCGAGACAAAAATCGGCGGGCCTCACATTCGAAGGAATGTGAGGCCCGCCGTGGCAAGGACCGGGAGTCTCTGCAGCCCTCAGGACTCCGGCGCGGTCCGGTGGTTCACCCAGAACTGTAGGCTAGCCTTACCTGAATTAGCAAGGGCTAGGAGGCACGTAGTCGCGTACGTGGCCAGGGCCGGGCGCGGACCGGTGCGCCCGCGGCGACGAACGCGTCGAGCAATGCCTGCCCACGCCGCGCACTGTCGGAAGCAAAGGTGTTCGCAAGCACCGGAATGTACGTCGAGGCACCGAGGATCGAATCGCCGACGAGGCTCCAGAACGTGGACGCGTCGAACGGCGCCCTGGCGGAGATGGACCTCAGAACTGCAGTCAGCGAGGTGATGCAACGGTGCGCGGTCCACACGAGCAGCGCTTCCTCGCACGGGAGAGTAACCGTGCCGGGCGTCGACTCGAGCGGGTCGTCCGGCAGCACGCGCAAATTCGGTGACCCCACGCCCGCCCAGTCGATACCGCCGTCGCTGTCCATGTGAATCCAGAGGTTGTCGATTCCGGGGTCCCACGCTCGACCCTCGAGTACCACCAGCGCGGCGACGCGCCCGACGACCGCGTGCACCAGCGCCGTCGCGACCTGATGGGCCGCAGCCTCCATCGAGCCGAGATCCTCCAGCGATCTGCCGAGCATCGAGTCGACCCGGCCGTCCTCGAGTCCGGTCGCGAGGTGCCACCACCGCCGCTTGCCTTCGGTGGCCATCGCGGCGACTGCGTACATGCGCGGGTAGTCGGGATTGAGCGCCCGAAGGCGCGTGCACGACCGCGCCAGGGGGCTGCCCCCTCCGTTGTGTTCGTACGAACGGTGCACATCGGCCCAGGCATCGGACGCAGCTGTTGCAAGTGACACCGGAACACTCCTCTCGTGACGGTCGATCTTCGTTGCGTTGCTTTAGGTAGGTTAGCCTAACCAAGTGCAGATTCGACGAGAAGGCTGCGCAATGTACGACATGTCACCCCATTCGGCTTGGCTTGCCTTACCTGGACGCGCAGAATGAACAAGGGTTCCGTAACCTAACGCTTGATCCATCAACCACAGTGAGGAGTCACGAACACAGTGACGACGGCACCATTGCTGGGTTCGGGAAACACTCACCCCGCCCCGGACGACGATTTCGCCAAGGAAGAGATTCCCCGCGGGCCGGCGCCATGGGCTCCGCGCATCGCCGCGACGATCGTCGATCTCGCGATTGTGCTTCTTCCGTTGGGTATCGGATGGTCGATCGTCGACTCGCTCCGTGACGACAACGGTGGTGGTCAAGCGGACCGGTTCGTCTTCGGTGCAATTGCAGTCGCGGTTGCAGTCGGCCTCCTCCTGTGGAATCAGGGATATCGGGAAGGCAAGGACGGCCAGAGCACCGGCAAGCGCTGGACGAACCTGATCGTTCGGGATGGTGCCGATGGCAACGCGCTCGGCGTGCGCCGGGCCATGCTGCGGCAATTCGGCATCGGGCGAAGCGGTACCGAGGTAGTTCGCGAGAAGACAGCCGCCGACGAACTGTTCGAGCCGATAGCACGCGACAATTCCGTTGCGGGCATCCGCAAACGACGCATCCTCGGCCTCGTGATCCTGGCGGTTGCTCTCGCCGCCGCGATCCTCGCGAGCATCGCGATCGGAGCGCGCCCGCTGACGTTCGCTGAAATCGGCCACGCCTTGTGGAGTTCGACGGGAACCGACACCGACATCATCGTGCGCAGTCTGCGGATACCGCGCACACTCCTCGCGCTCGTGGTGGGAATCGCGCTCGGCATCGCAGGCGCACTCATCCAGGGCCACACCCGAAACCCACTCGCCGACGCGGGTCTGCTCGGACTCAATGCCGGTGCAGCGTTCCTCGTCGTCCTGTCGATCTACCTTTTCCGCTTCAACTCGCCCAGCCAGTACCTGTGGTTCGCTTTCGCCGGCTCGGCCATCGCCAGTGTGGTGGTGTTCGGTCTGTCCTCCGCCGGAAACGGCAAAGCCAGTCCACTCAATCTCGCGCTCGCCGGCGCGGGCGTGGCGTTCTTCCTGTCCGCGATGACCAATGCCATCGTCCTGTTGGATCAGACAAGTCTCGACGGCTACCGCTTCTGGTCGGTGGGCTCGGTCGCCGGTCGAGGGCTCGACGTCCTCTGGCAGGTACTGCCGTTCCTCGTCGTCGGAGTTCTCATCGCGCTCGCCAGCACGCCCGGCCTCAACGTGATGAGTCTCGGTGAGGACGTCGCTCGCTCCCTGGGCACCAACATCGCGCTCACCCGCACAGTCGGGATCATCGCCATCACCCTGCTCACCGGTGCCGCCACCGCCGCGTGCGGTCCGATCGCCTTCATCGGCCTGGTCGTGCCGCACGTCGCGCGGGTGGTCACCGGCCCGGACTATCGATGGCTGGTTCCGTACGCCGGACTCATGGGAGGCGTCATGCTGATGATCGCCGACGTCATCGGCCGCGTCGTGGTTCGCCCCGGAGAACTGCAGGTCGGGATCGTGCTCGCCCTCTTCGGCGCTCCGTTCTTCATCGCTCTCGTTCGTCGTCGGAAGTTGGCAAGCCTGTGACCTCGTCCTTGACCAAGAACGCGTCGGCGAACGGCGCTGCCGGACCCGACGCGGTCCGTACGGTCCCGTCACGTCCGCCGTTCCGGCTCGGGCCGCTGTCTCTGGTTCGGCGTCCCCTCATGGTTCTCGTCAACCTCGTGATGCTCGCGGCGCTGTTCCTGGTCGTCTGCATCAACATCGGCCGCGGCGACTTTCCGCTGTCCATACCTCAGGTGACAGAAGTGCTGTTCGGGGGCGGTTCTCGCATCGACAGGTTCATCGTGATGGACCTTCGGCTGCCTCGTTCACTCACCGGACTTCTGGTGGGAATGGCTCTGGGCATCTCCGGCGCCGTGACCCAGTCGATCTCGCGCAACTCACTCGCCAGCCCGGACATTCTGGGCATCACCGCCGGTGCGAGCGCGGCCGCAGTAGCACTCATCGTTCTCGGTGGCGGCGGCACGTTCGTCGGCATCCTGGCTACCGTCGGCCTTCCGCTGGCAGCGCTCGTCGGTGGTGTCCTGACAGCGGTGCTCATCTACACGCTGGCATGGAAGCGTGGCGTCGAAGGATTCCGGCTCATCCTCGTCGGTATCGCCATCAACGCGATGCTCACCGCGGCCATCGGCTGGCTGCTGATCAGTGCGGACATCAACGACGTCTCCCGTGCCCAGTTGTGGCTCAACGGGTCCTTGAACGGTGCCGACTGGAGCAAGGTCTGGCCGGTTCTGTGTGCACTGGTGCTGATCGGCGGCATCACCATCATCTCCACGTTCACACTCGGCGCCCTCCGACTCGGCGACGACAACGCCCGCTCGCTCGGTGTGCGCCTCCAGTCGGGTCAGGCCACGCTGCTCCTGGCGTCGGTGGCGCTCGCGGCCATCGCTACCGCCGCTGCCGGTCCCATCGGATTCGTGGCGTTGGCGGCACCTCAGATTGCACTGCGCATTCTGCGCACGCCCGGCCCGCCGATCATCGCGTCCGGGTTGATGGGCGGCTTGCTCGTCGTCGGCAGCGATCTGATCGCCCGCACGATCCTTCCGGTCGAGTTGCCTGTCGGAATCGTGACCTCCGCGCTCGGCGGGCCGTTCCTCCTCTACCTGCTCGTCCGCAGTAACCGAAAGGTCTCCGCATGACCACAACCGAACCCTCCCGCCTCGTCGCCGAAGATCTCACGCTCGGCTACGGAGACCGGATCATCGTCGAGAACCTCGATCTCGACGTGCACACCGGCGTGATCACCACGGTCATCGGACCCAACGGCTGCGGCAAGAGCACCCTCCTCCGCTCCCTCGGACGACTGCTGAAGCCGAAAGCGGGCAAAGTCGTACTCGACGGCAAAGCGATCTCGTCGATGCGCACGAAGGACGTCGCCCGTGTCCTCGGCATGTTGCCGCAAGCACCGACTGCGCCTGAAGGACTGACCGTCGGCGATCTGGTGTCCCGCGGCCGACACCCGCACCAGTCCTGGGTGCGGCAGTGGTCGTCCGACGACGAGTCCGAGGTCGCCAACGCGCTCGAACTGACCGGCGTCGGAGACCTGGCGGACCGGCCGGTCGACGAGTTGTCCGGCGGTCAACGCCAGCGAGCATGGATTTCGATGGCGCTCGCGCAAGGCACCGATATCCTGCTGCTCGACGAGCCCACGACCTACCTCGACCTCGCACATTCCGTCGAGGTTCTCGACCTGGTGGATCGTCTGCACGAGGAGATGGGCCGCACCGTCATCATGGTGCTGCACGACCTCAACCTCGCCGTACGCTACAGCGACCAGCTGATCGTCATGTCGCAGGGCAAAATCGTCGAGTCCGGAAAGCCTCAGGACATCATCTCCGAGAAACTTCTGATGGACGTGTTCGGTCTCGAGGCGAGCGTCATCGAGGACCCGGTCTCCGATCGCCCCCTGATCGTCCCCATAGGAACGCGCCACGTGTACGGAGCGGTCGGAGGTCCGACCAAGACCGCGGCTGCATCCGCCGAGCCGGACGCCTAACGTTCGATCATCGTGCGCACCAACCGGTAACCCTGGCCGAGGGACACATCCGGGAGATAGGCCCGTCCGATCGCATTGCCGATACTCGGCAACGCGGCCGGGTCGGCGAATGTCATGTGCATCGGCTCGTACCGCGGCTGGAACTTCGACTTGAAGGCCAGCAGCGACCTGAACCCGTAGACGGGTTCGAGCGTCTTGCCCAGCACGTCGAGAAGTCGATCGAGCAGCGTGTAGAAGGTGACTTCCTCATCCGACGGTGCATCCGACGCACTGCCGTCGCTCACCTTCGCGAGCGGCGCACCGGACAAGCTGAGGAATCGAACGCCCTCCTCCTTCAACATAATTGCAGCGGATGCGATCAAGAACTCCATCGTCGGTCTGAAACCTTCCGACCGCCTCCGCATGAAATCGAGAGTCCAACCGACGACGACGCCGTCCTCGTACACGGGCATCCACGACGTGATTCCGTGGACGGTCCGGTGTTCGTCGACAGCGACGAGGCAGCGCACCTCTCGATCGTCCACCTCCTCGAGACCACCGAGCGTGAACCCCATCTCGGGCATCCCCTTGTCCGCCACCCACTCCTCGGAGATCGCTGTGATCTGATCCGTGATGGCAAGCGGTGCGTCGGGGAAGCTGATCCACTCGGCCTCGATTCCCACCTTCTTCGCCCGGTTCAGCGCGGTACGGACGTCCTGAAATCTCTTGCCGGTGAAGGCCAGATCCGCGAGATCGAGGACAGTCTCCTCCCCCACCTGGATGCCGCCCCAGCCGATGCTGTCCGTGATGGCACGAACGTCCGGTGTCACCGAGTAGAAGCACGGGATCCACCCGTTCTTCGATGCGAACTCCGCGAAGTCGACCACCGCCGATCGGAGTTCCCCGCGCGGTCCCACCGGATCACCTGTCGTCAGCGCCACACCCGAGATAACCCGGTAGGCAACGAAACTGGATCCGTCGGCGGAGAACCAGTAGGAATTTCCCTTCCACAGCGTCATCCACGACAGCGCGCTCCCGGAACTGGTCGTCAGCAGGGCGCGTGCACGTTCGGCAGCGGCGCTGTCCGCGCGTGAGACAGGGGTAAGGAACGTCGAGAGCACGAACACGCACAACGACACCCAGAAGATGACCCCGGTCCATTCGAACAGCAACGTGGTGAAAATGCTGTCCGGAAGCAATCTCGGTTCGAGCCACTGCAGATACACCGGCGGCACCAGACGCTGCGGGAAGTCCGCGATCAAGCCGAGGAAGGATGCCTTCTGATCGAAACCACCGCGTCCGACGAACCCCAACAGCACGTACAGAACCCACAGAATCACCGCAGTACCCAGCACCGAGATCGTGAACTTTCGATAGGTCCCGCGCGGTGCGCGGACATCGAAGTACTTCCGCGTGAGCGCCAGAACGACGAGAATTGCCAGCGGAAGCAGAAACGGCACGATGGTGCGATACGCGGTCGGCGACTCCAGCCCGTAGAACACCGACTCGTCGTCACCTGCGTCGATGAACCGGATGGCGTAGTTCGCGACGGACACGATCAGCAACACCACTTGCGCCACCACCGCGGCACCCCACGCGAACTTACGGCCTCGTCGGAGTCCATCGGCGAGGAACAGCAGAAAGATCGAGGGCATCAACGACAGGATCGTCGGACCGACACCACCGAGTCTCAGCTCGAGGAGGCCGGTGCGGCACTCGGGGTCGGTTGCCGAATCGGCGCAGATTTCCCGGACCTCTGCCGGCGTGTACGGCACTCCGCTGACGACGTCCCGCAGCACTGCGAACGGCCCGACCGCGTCCGGGCTCAGCGCAGCCAGTACGGGACCGAGCGCGCTGGCGGCGACGACCAACGCCACCAGGACGCGGCCTTCACGCTGTGTGCCCGCCAGACGCGGCCCGCGAGCCGACCGCCCGACGATCGCCGGTCCGAGCACGAGTCCGACGACCGCCGCGGCAAGTCGCACCACATCTTGAAGGTGCCCGCTGAACAGTGCCGACGTGATCAACAGAGCCAGAAGCCCGACGCGTATCCGTCGCCGCCACAACGTGTCCATGCGAGCGCTCGCCACCATCAGAACTCCGACGATCCACGTCGTCGGTCCCACTGCCGTCCCGACGTGCAACCGGAAACCCCAGTCCGCGTCGAACGTCTTCGCCAGCGCCGCGATCCCGAGGCCGAACACGGCACCGAGCACCTGGGTGCAGACGGCCGCGAGGGCGAACTTCGCCGCGCCGATCCGGCGCTCGATCGGCGCGGCCGCGACGAACACCGCAACCACGAACACCACGTAACCGAAGATTCCCGGGGCGAACAGACCGGCGGTGAGTACCGTCCACAGTTTCCATTCCTCGACCGGCATGATCCCGAGAGCCAGGGCGTGGTGCACCGTGTTTCCGCCGACAACGGCTGCGATCACACCGAGCGCGAGCACCACGACGAGCAAACCCAGACTGACCGGTGCTCCCTTGATTCCGAAGCCGATCAGCGAGGCCAGCCGAACGGCCTGCCTGCTGAATCCGCGCCACGCCGCGGACAGTCGCTCTTTCCGCTTCGCCGTCCACGACGGTCCGGACGGTCCCGACGGTTCGGTCGCCTGAGCGTCGTCGATGATGTCGTTCACGAGATGAGTCCTACTCTCTGCATCAGCCAGGGCAGTTCTTGCTTCAGTCCTTCGGACCACACGGCGAAGCTGTGTCCCCCCGGCACTTCGAGATACACCACGTCCATGCCTGCGGCTTTCGCGGCCTCGTACATCGCCTTCTGGCCGGGTTTGTAGTCGTTGTCGTCGGCACCGACGACGAATGCTCCCCCCGACTGCGGGAACTGTCGGGTCTTCAGGAGATCCATCGGGTTCACGGCGACGAACGCGGCCTCGTTCCCGCCGAACGCCTCGGCGACGGTGCGGCCGCGGTCACCGAGAGTCGGCTCGGCCTGACCGGACAGGTCGAGGAAGGTCGGGTAGACGTCGGGGTGGTTGGTCGCCACCTGAATGGAACAAGTCCCGCCGTAGGACAGTCCTCCGATGACGCGACTGCGCGGATCCGGATTCACCTGGAGCGTCGATCCGATCCAGTTCGGAACGTCCGTTGCGAGATACGTGTCGACGTTTCCGAGAGGCGAGTCGACGCACAACGGGTTGGCCAGTGTCGAGCCCGTGGCGTCGGCGACGACCACCACCGGCGCCAGACCGGAATGATCGGCGGCGAATGCGTCCATCGTGCTCGCGAGCTGTCCGCCGTTCAACCAATCCTCCGGCTCCCCCGGCTGGCCTGCCATCAGCACCATGGTGGGCAGAAGAGGGCGTGGATCTGCGAAGTAGGCCGGGGGCAGGTAGATCTGTGCGGGTCTCGCCGAGAATCCGGACACCGTCCCGGGGATCGTCGCCGACGTCAACCGCCCTTGCGACGGCATGGATGCGGGCGCCGTCCACGAAGCGTCCAGTGGATCGCCGGTGACCGGATTCGATTGGGTTCCTGGCACGTTGCTCAGATCGACACGATCCGATTGCTCCAGACCGAGCAACGTTCCCACCGTCGGGTAGGCGGCGAACACGAGGTTCACCTGCGCGGCGGCGGCCGCCACCACCAGAACGGCAGCAACCACCGACACGATCCTGCCGATCAGCCCACTGGATGCGACGGCGCGCGGGACGACCGCGAACAGAGCCGCGAGTCCCACCCCGATCCACACGTAGATCGGGATCTCGATCGGATCGGGGAACGGTCGCCACACCTTCTCGACGACGTAATAGAGCGCCACTGCGACGAGGGCCGCAACGAGTAGACAGATTGGAAGTGCTCGGCGGACGTACCACTTCGTTCGGCTGACGATCAGCCACAGGGCGCCGAGTGCACCCAGAGCGAGGGTGATCCAAGACGTCGTGTCGTCGACGAGCGAAGCTGACACGAACCAGTTCATGACTGCAGAATAAACACAGAGTGGATGCGGTTCGGTGAACGCGATCGAAGTCCACCGGAAAGTCATCCTCCGGGTGGGCGGAACGTCGGATATGACGCATCCCACACGCCCAGGGCGACCTTACTACCGGCAGTAGTACGCATTTGTGTCGGACTAGCCGTAGACTCGGACGAATGGCAGGTCTAGGCGAACTCGAGCGTGCAGTGATGGATCATTTGTGGGATTCATCGGAACCGCAAACCGTGCGGCAGGTCCACGAGGCGCTCGCGACTCATCGTGAACTCGCCTACACCACCGTCATGACGGTTCTTCAACGTCTGGCGAAGAAGCAACTTGTCGTCCAGCAGCGAGACGACCGCGCGCACCGTTACATACCCCTGCACGGGCGGGACGAACTGGTTGCAAGCCTCATGGTCGACGCCTTGTCGCAGGCCCCCGAGTCCGGTGGGCGCGCGGCCGCCCTCGTTCACTTCGTCGGGCAGGTAGGCGCAGACGAGGCCGCGGCCCTCCGCGAAGCACTCGCCGCACTGGAAGTGGCACAATCGGAATCGCCCACGATCGAAGATCGCAACACGAATTGATTCCTGCCCTCGGTTAGTGAGGAAATGAACTCCACCACAGCACTGGTCTTCGCGGTTCTCGCCCTGTTGCTGACGGGTCCGATTCCCGCATTCCTGAGCAAAGCCACGTGGCCCTATCGGGCCCCGCGGGCGGCCCTTGTGCTGTGGCAGGCAATCGCCGTCGCCGCCGTGTTCTCCGCCTTCAGCTCCGGCCTCGCCATCGGTGGACTGTTGCTGGTTCCAGGCCCGGACGGTCGGCCGACGACGGCGCCCACCGACGAAATAGAAGCGCTGGGCCTCCCGCTGTGGATTCTGTACGTGGTGGTGCTGGCGATCACTCTCGGAATCGGCGCGAAACTGATGTTTTCCATCGTCCAGGTTGCGGTGAAGACCAGGCGGCGGCGTGCCCGTCACCGCATGCTCGTCGACTTGCTGGACCGCGGAAGCGACGACGAGCGGCCGTTTCCCGGAATCCGAGATGCCGATGTTCGTGTTCTCGACGCCGTCGAGCCCATTGCCTACTGCCTTCCCGGTCTCAGGCAGAGAGTCGTCCTCAGCGAAGGGGTACTGACCAATCTCAGCCGTGCCGAAGTGAAAGCGATCCTCAGCCACGAACGGTCGCACCTCCGATCACGGCACGACCTGGTACTCGAGGCGTTCACCGCAGTCAACGAGGCGTTCCCGCGGATCGTGCGTAGCAAGTCCGCACTCGGCAGCGTGCAGCTTCTCGTCGAACTTCTCGCGGACGATTCGGCCGTGAAAGTCACCGGACCCACTCCCCTCGCCCGAGCGCTCGTCACGTGTGCCGGTTCCACAGCGCCGCGCGGCGCGATGGCGGCCGGCGGGCCGAGCACTCTCATTCGAGTGAAGCGCCTCAACGGACCCAGGACGGATGTCAGAACGTCGGTGGCCGCGTATGCCGCAGCTGCGGTCATTCTGGTCGTACCCACGATCTTCGTCGCCATGCCCTGGCTGGAAGAACTCAGCCGTCTCATGCGTCATTCCTGAGGGGTCGGCCAGCTCACAGTCGTTCGAATCGGCGAATCGAACACTTGTCTTGTAGACTCGATCATCGGTCGCCATTGCGGCCGAGCAACTCGAAAAGGCACAAACAGCCCCACTCTGCGCATTCGATTCAGCGCACGGATGGCCAGGTGACAGTGCCCTGGCTCGTCAGATATTTGTTCCAGCTGTTGTTTGTGCCCTCTTTCCGTGGGCGTTCTCCCAGCTTGTGCTTCTTGGCGCGCCCGTAAACCGGAGAGGTTCAACTGCGTGACTCACGCTGTTTCGACTAGTACATCCACCCCCGACGCGTCGGACGCCACGAGCGATCCCGCCGTGGTCACCTTCGCCGAACTCGGCCTACCCGAACCTGTGGTAGCCGCCTTGGCGCGCAACTCCATCACCGTGCCCTCGCCCATCCAGGCAATGGCACTCCCGGACGCAATCGCCGGCAAGAACGTCCTCGGCCGGGCTCAGACCGGCTCGGGCAAAACACTCGCCTTCGGCCTTCCCATCCTGGCCAGGCTCGCTCGCCACACCGACAGGCCCGCAGCCAAGCGTCCCCGTTCGCTCGTTCTCGTACCGACGCGCGAACTCGCTTTCCAGGTTGTCGAGTCCATGACTCCCTACGCAGGCGCGCTGGGCCTCACGGTCCGTGCAGCCGTCGGCGGCATGCCGTTCAACAAGCAGGTAGAACAACTTCGCCGTGGCGTCGACGTACTCGTCGCGACCCCGGGACGCCTCGCAGATCACCTCCGTCAGAGCACATGCATCCTCGATTCCATCGAGATCACCGCTCTCGACGAAGCAGACCAGATGGCCGACATGGGCTTCCTGCCCGAGGTGCGCGCAGTCCTCGCCGACACTCCGTCGGACGGCCAGCGCCTGCTGTTCTCCGCCACGCTCGATCGCGAAGTGCAGTCACTCGTCCGTCAGTTCCTGCCCGACCACGTCGAGCACTCCACTCAGGACGGCAAGGCAAGCGTCCGCACCATGGAGCACTACATGCTCATGGTCGATCGCGGCCAGAAGGACATCGTCCTATCTGAGATCGGCGCCCGCGAAGGTCGCACCATCATGTTCGCTCGTACCAAGCTCGGTTGCGACGGAATCACCGACCGCCTTCGTGCACTCGGCATCGCAGCCGAGTCCCTGCACGGCGGCAAGGCTCAGAACCAGCGCACGCGGGTCCTCGAACGCTTCAAGAGCGGGCGCACACCTGTGCTCGTCGCTACCGATGTCGCTGCACGCGGAATCCATGTGGACGGAATCGACCTCGTCGTACATGTGGACCCGCCCGCAGACCACAAGGACTACCTTCACCGCGCCGGGCGTACCGCCCGCGCGGGAGAGAAGGGCACAGTCGTCGCAATCGTCCTGCCCAACCAACGTCGTCAGATTCAGCGTCTGACCGGCATGGCAGGCGTGAAGTCGACTTCGGTGAACGTGTCACCCGGATCCGACGAACTCGCTCGCATCACGGGAGCGCAGAAGCCGTCCGGCGAGCCGCTGCGCGCGGTGAGCTCCGCTCCCCGTGACCGCCGCGACAGCCGTCCCCGCACCGGCGGCTACCAAGGCGACCGCCCTCGCACCGGCGGCTACCAAGGCGACCGTCCCCGCACCGGCGGCTACCAAGGCGACCGTCCCCGCACCGGCGGCTACCAAGGCGACCGCCCTCGCACCGGCGGCTACCAAGGCGACCGTCCCCGCACCGGCGGCTACCAAGGCGACCGCCCTCGCACCGGCGGCTACCAAGGCGACCGCCCTCGCACCGGCGGCTACCAAGGCGACCGCCCTCGCACCGGCGGCTACCAGGGCGACCGCCCCCGTACCAACGCAGTGCACGACGCTCCGCGGTCCGGTGGTTTTCGGAGTCGCACCGACCGCCGCGAGTACGAAGGTTTCGACGGGCCCGCTCGCAATCGCTGATCGGCCCCAAAGTTACTGACGAGTAACGCATTCCGACGCCGGAGGGCGCTGTCACGATTCTCGTGGCGGCGCCCTCCTGCGTTTCGGTTCGAACGGTGTCCGGGGTGACGACACTCGCACCACGGATATCGCCCCCAACTTCCATTGCCGGGCGTCGCAGGGAAAGCTGTACCCATGACTTCAGGAGTGGAATCGTCAGACCTCGCCCAGATCGGTGTCACCGGACTTGCCGTGATGGGTTCGAACATCGCCCGCAACTTCGCGCGCAACGGTCATACCGTTGCCCTTCACAACCGCAGCATCGCCAAGACGGATGCTCTTCTTGCCGAGCACGGCAGCGACGGCAACTTCGTTCGCACCGAGACCATCGAGGAGTTCGTCGCGGCACTGCAGAAGCCGCGTCGGGTTCTCATCATGGTCAAAGCCGGTGACGCAACCGACGCGGTGATCGAGGAGCTCGCCGGAGCGATGGAAGAGGGCGACATCATCATCGATGGTGGAAACGCTCTGTACACGGACACGATTCGCCGTGAAGCTGCGCTGAAGAAGCGCGGCCTGCTGTTCGTCGGAGCGGGAATCTCCGGTGGTGAAGAAGGTGCACTCAACGGCCCGTCGATCATGCCCGGTGGACCCGTGGACTCGTACAAGGCACTCGGCCCGTTGCTGGAGTCGATTGCTGCTCAGGTCGACGGAACGCCGTGCTGCACGCACATCGGCCCCGACGGTTCGGGTCACTTCGTCAAGATGGTGCACAACGGTATCGAGTACGCCGACATGCAGTTGATCGGTGAGGCCTACAACTTGTTCCGCGATGCTCTGGACTACACGCCTGAGCAGATCGCGGATGTTTTCACGGAATGGAACAAGGGCGACCTCGAGAGCTACCTCGTCGAGATCACGGCCGAGGTGCTGAACCAGGTCGACGCCAAGACGGGCAAGCCGCTCGTCGACGTCATCGTCGATGCAGCCGAGCAGAAGGGCACCGGTCGCTGGACGGTCAAGGCCGCCCTGGATCTGGGCGTTCCCGTGACCGGCATTGCCGAGGCTGTGTTCGCCCGCGCACTCTCGGGATCGCGTGGGCAGCGCAAAGCAGCTGTCGGTCTCGCGTCCGGTGAACTCGCAGCCAAGCCCACCGACGCGGAGCAGTTCACCCACGACATCTCTCGTGCTCTGTACGCATCCAAGATCGTCGCGTACGCGCAGGGCTTCGACCAGATCGCAGCCGGCAGTACCGAGTACGACTGGAACCTTCACCCGGGCGACCTCGCCACCATCTGGCGCGGCGGTTGCATCATTCGCGCTCGATTCCTCGATCGGATCAAGGATGCGTACGACGACAATGCCGAGCTGCCGAGTCTTATCCTCGCGCCGTACTTCCGTGAAGCCATCGAGAACGCGATCGACAGTTGGCGACGCGTTGTCGTCACGGCAGCCTCGCTCGGGATTCCGGTCCCGGCGTTCGCTTCCTCGCTCGCGTACTACGACGCGCTTCGTGCAGAGCGTCTACCCGCTGCTCTGACGCAGGGACAGCGTGACTTCTTCGGCGCCCACACCTATGAGCGCGTCGATGCAGAAGGCAAGTTCCACACTCGCTGGAGCGGTGACCGCAGCGAAGTCCAAGCCTGACGCGTAGGCGTTCCGATCGTGGTGCACCGAACCGTGGGCGGTCCGGTGTACCACGATCGTCGCCGTCGTGAGCGGCGCTGTTCGCCTCCATCGCCACTACCACCCCGGCGGCGGACCGAGTATCGGTTGCACGATCGTCGAGGGGTACTCCCCTTCCCATGGCAGATTGCCGTAGTGATCCCGCCAGACAGCCTGTACGGCGCGTAGCGCGCCGTCGGGATAGAGACGTCGGCACATCAGAAGCCACTCCTCCGGATAGGCGACGTCGACGAACGACACCTCGAACCCGCCGGCGGTGCAGTACTGGCCTGCCTCGAAGTGCTGCCCTCCGAATTGAATTCGACGAGCGAGTACGTTGAGCACTGCTGCCGACTCACCCGGTGACCGACCCGTCATCACGATCTCGGGGTGGCCCATGCCGGCAAGTCCCACCGTGTAGCAGAACGCAGGATCGACCATCCCGTCACCGGCGTAGTCGTCGTCGGTGTGGCCGCTGTTCCCGAATTCACCGTCCAGGGCGGTGGCGGCGCTGGACGACACGTATTGCAGCGCCCACCCGTATCGCCCGATCAAGGTCTCCACCGAGTCGACGTAGTCGTCGATCGACTGCCCGTTGCACATCCCGCACATGCTGCCCCCTGAAGTCGTGTAGCCCCGTCGTGTTCGAACTCACGTTCGAGCGGGTAGATGATGACGCAGAGGTCCGACAGAAACGCCGACACCGACGAGGTTCGGTCGGCGCGAGGAACGGATGGGAATGTCCCTCGGCCGGGTGGATGAGGAGCGGTACTGTTCCGCTATGCCCGACCACCACTCGACATTTGCAGACCTGGGGCTGAAACCTGTCGTGGTACACGCTCTCCGAAGGAGCGGTGTCGAGTCACCGTTTCCGATTCAGGCGGCGGTGGTACAAGATGCGTTGGCCGGCTCGGACATTCTCGGGCGTGCCCCGACCGGGTCGGGTAAGACCTTGGCGTTCGGGTTGCCGCTGCTTCAACGGCTGAGCGGAGGCAGTAGCCGACCCTCCCGTCCGCGGTCGGTGATACTGGCTCCGACGCGAGAATTGGCGCTCCAGATCGAGAAGGCTCTCGACGAGGCTGCTCTGGCCTTGGGGGTGCGAGTCGCGGCTGTCGTGGGTGGCGTTCCCGTCCGGCGTCAGGCGGAGCGCCTCGCTCGAGGTGTGGATGTCGTGGTGGCGACACCCGGGCGTCTGGACGATCTGGCTGCCCGAGGCTTCGTCGATCTGAGTTCGGTGACGATTTCCGTGGTCGACGAGGCCGACAGGATGGCGGATCTGGGATTCCTGCCCCAAGTCGTCTCGGTGCTGGATCGTACCGACTCGACGGGTCAGCGAATGTTGTTCTCGGCCACCCTCGACGGCGACGTCGACGACCTGATCCGTCGATATCTCCGTTCTCCGGTCACGCACACCGTCGACGTGCTCCCGATCGCGGAGCGCACAGCGCGACACCATTTCTTCCGTGTCGTCGGATCGGAGAAGGAGTCCGTGGTGGCGTCCATCGCTTCGCGAGACGGACGGACCATGCTGTTCGTCCGAACCAAGTTCGCGGTCGATCGCCTGACCGAGTCACTGCGTTCGGTGGGGGTGAACGCAGCCGGCCTACACGGCGACAAATCGCAGGCCAATCGCATCCGAACGCTGGCGTCGTTCGAGGCTGGACATGTCCCGGTCCTGGTTGCAACGGATGTGATGGCACGGGGAATCCATGTCGATTCCGTCTCGGTCGTCGTCCACGTCGATCCACCCGCCGATGCGAAGGAGTACACCCATCGCGCCGGCAGAACAGCACGAGCCGGCGCCTCGGGGGTCGTGGTGACGTTGGCGACCGAGTCCCAGGTGCCTGCTGCCGTGGCCGCGGCTACCGCGGCAGGCATCGACGCGCACTTCGTGGCTGTGACCGAACACGATCCGGTTCTCGTGTCCGTCGTCGGCGCGCGGCGACCCCCCGGGCGACCGGTCACCGACCCGTTTCCGGCGACTGCGACCGGAACGAGCACCGCTGCGCCCGGCAGGTCGCGCCCCGGCCGAACGCCCGGATCTTCGCGTGCGTCACGCCGAGGCGTGGCCGGGCGTCGTAGCGGACGCCGATGAACGGGTTTCCGGTATTGACCGTGGCACTCGCGCTCGTCGCGGCGATGCTGTTCGCGTGCGCTTCGGTGGCGCAACAGAGCGCCGCGGCCGCGGTCCCGGAAGGCCGATCCTTGATGTCGACGCTCCTCCGAAGCCCGCGGTGGTGGGCAGGGGTTGTCGGCGACGTCGGTGGCTATGCGGTTCAGGTCGCCGCGTTGTGGGTGGGAAGTGTGCTTATCGTCCAGCCGTTGGTCGTGTCCATGCTGCTCTTCGCACTCCCCTTGTCCGCGAAGTTCTCCGGCTTCAAGATGACCCGATCGACGTGGCTGCTGGCGATTTCTCTGGCGCTCGCACTTGCGGTCTTCATCGTCGTCGGTGATCCGACCGAAGGCCACTCCAATGCACCGTTCGCCGACTGGCTGGTTCCGCTGCTGGTGACGACGGTCGTGATATCGGTGTTCGCGGTGGCCGGATTCGTCCTGCACAACCCCGGATACCGAGCGCTGTTGCTCGGCGCCGCCGGTGGGCTTCTGTTCGGAGTGGCGGTGGCGTTCACCAAGTTCGTGACCGACCTCGTGGAGAAAGACATCGTTTCTGCCATCACCGCGTGGCAGACGTACGCACTCGTCGGGTGCGGCGTTCTGGGTTTCTACCTTCAGCAGGTTGCGTTCCAAGCTGGTCCGCTCTCCGCGTCCCTCCCCGCTGTGACCATCGGAGAACCGTTCGGGGCGGCGTTCCTGGGAATCACCGTGCTCGACGAGCGCGTTCGCGACGACCCCGGCGCTTTGGTGATCATCGGCTGCTCGGTCCTGGTCATGATCGTCGCGACGATCGCGCTGTCTCGGTCGCAGGCCCAACTGGCCGAGAGCGTAACCGGCGCCTGACAGGTAAGCTGGCGCAACGTGCAGTTTCTCGATGGCCACCGGCCCCCATACGACCTGACGTACGACGACGTGTTCTTCGTCCCGAACCGAACGGATGTCACCTCCCGTTTCGATGTCGATCTCTCGACCTCCGACGGCACGGGTACCACCATTCCGATCGTCGTGTCGAACATGACCGCGGTGTCCGGTCGGCGGATGGCCGAGACCGTTGCGCGACGCGGTGGGATCACTGTCCTACCTCAGGATCTGCCCATCGAGGCAGTCGCGGACACAGTTGCCTTCGTCAAGAGCCGCGATCTCGTCGCGGACACCCCGGTAGTGCTGGCGCCCGACGCCTCGGTGTCCGACGCACTCGCTCTCGTACACAAGCGCGCTCACGGCGCCGTCGTCATCACGGAGGAGGGACGTCCTATCGGTGTCGTCACCGAGGCGTCCTGCACCGATGTGGACCGCTTTTCTCGCGTGCAGTCCGTTGCGGCAACGGATTTCGTGACGGCACCGGCAGATGCGTCGCCGCGTGAGGTGTTCGATGCCCTCGAGGCCGCCCACGAGAACCTTGCCGTGCTGGTGAATCCGGACGGGACTCTCGCCGGTGTGCTCACGAAGACAGGCGCGGTGCGCGCGGGGATCTATGCGCCTGCCGTCGACACGAACAATCGGTTGCGTATCGCCGCAGCGGTCGGCATCAACGGTGACGTCACCGCGAAGGCGCGTGCACTCGTCGAGGCCGGGGCCGACGTTCTGGTCATCGACACTGCGCACGGTCATCAGGAGAAGATGCTGGACGCGTTGGCTGCGATCTCCGCGCTCGACCTCGGTGTTCCTCTGGCTGCGGGCAACGTCGTGTCCGCCGAAGGCACTCGCGATCTGATCGGAGCCGGAGCGGACATCGTGAAGGTCGGCGTCGGACCTGGCGCGATGTGCACCACCCGGATGATGACGGGTGTGGGTCGACCTCAGTTCTCCGCTGTTGCGGAATGCTCCGCGGCGGCAGCTGATCTCGGTGGATCGGTCTGGGCCGACGGCGGCGTGCGGCACCCCCGCGACGTGGCTCTTGCGCTGGCTGCGGGTGCTGCGAACGTCATGATCGGGTCGTGGTTCGCCGGAACGTACGAGTCTCCCGGTGATCTGCGTACCGATTCGTCGGGTCGCGCCTACAAGGAGAGTTTCGGAATGGCGTCCAAGCGTGCGGTTGCTGCACGGACGGCCACCGACAGTGCGTTCGACCGTGCACGAAAGGGCTTGTTCGAGGAGGGGATCTCCAGTTCGAGGATGCGCTTGGACCCGGACCGCCCCGGGGTCGAGGATCTGATCGACCACATCTGCGCTGGTGTGCGCAGTACCTGCACGTACGCGGGTGCTCGTAACCTTTCCGAGTTGCACGACCGCGCCGTGCTCGGGGTGCAGTCGGCTGCAGGTTTCGCCGAGGGAAGGCCATTGCCGACAGGTTGGTGAGTATCCCGACCGGCTGGTGAACGTGTCGAGGCTGTCCGCGGGCGCTGCCCGAGCCGTGTTCTCGGCGGGAAACCGTTAAGATCAGGGCTTCGGCAATACGCGGACTTCCTCCGCACAGTGTCCGCTCGAGGCGGGCTGGGGGAAGCGAGAGAAAGGACCAAGGTGCCCGAGGCACCCGTTATCAGCACTGTTGTGACCGCTCAGGGCGAGTCCAACGACGAGGGCTCCACTTCGGAGGGCTCCTCTATCGAGCCGGGTGAACGACCCGGCGAAACTCACGGCGCGATGCGCCTCTCCCAACTCCGGCGGCGATGACCGGTGGAGATTGCGATCAGCATTCTCGGCCTACTCGGCTTCGTGGCGTTGACCGCCGGCACAGCGCTCTTCGTGGCAGCGGAATTCTCGCTGACCGCGCTGGAGCGAAGTGCAGTCGATTCGGCGGCCGCCGATCTCGGTGACATGCGCGCCCGGCAGGTCCAGCGTGCGCACAAGACGTTGTCCTTCCAGCTGTCCGGTGCACAACTGGGCATCACGATCACGACGCTGATCACCGGGTATCTGGCCGAGCCGATCCTCGCGGGATTCTTCGTTCCGTTGGCGACGGCGGTCGGTGCCTCCGACACCGTCGCCTCTGCGGTGTCTCTGGCGGCAGCCTTGTTGATCGCCACGTCGTTCTCGATGATCTTCGGTGAGCTCGTACCGAAGAACATCGCCATAGCACTGCCCATGGCGACTGCCCGTGCGACCGCCGGAGCGATGTCAGGGTTCTCGGCGGTCTTTCGATGGGCCATCAAGAGTCTGAACGGGTCGGCGAACTGGCTGGTTCGGCGACTGGGCATCGAACCTGCCGAGGAGTTGAGGTCGGCGCGTTCGCCGCGCGAGCTCGGCTCGCTCGTACGCACGTCGGCACAACTCGGAGCGCTGGACGAGGGAACGGCCCGCCTGGTGGACAGGTCGTTGCAGTTCGGCGAGCGCACAGCCGAGGAATTGATGACTCCCCGGGTGAAGGTGGAGTCGTTGTCGGTGTCGGACACTGCGTTCGACTTGATCGAAACCGCCGCGCGTACCGGCTTTTCGCGCTTTCCCGTCGTCGACGGCGACTTGGACGACACGGTCGGAGTGGTTCACATCAAGCATGCATTCGCTGTCGGGAGCGCACACCGCCGCACTACCCGACTCGCCGACCTGGCTCAGGACGTGCCGGTCGTGCCTTCGAGTCTCGACGGGGACACCGTGATGGAACGGGTGCGGGCGGACGGAATGCAGGTTGCCCTGGTCGTCGACGAGTACGGCGGAACCGCCGGGATGGTGACGATGGAAGACCTCATCGAGGAAATCGTCGGAGACGTCCGCGACGAGCACGACGAACCGGAAGTCGACGTGCAGCGGGTGGGTGACAGTTGGATCTGTTCCGGGCTGCTGCGCATCGACGAGGTAGCTACGGCCACCGGTTATCGCGCCCCTGAAGGGGAGTACGAGACCATCGGCGGACTCGTACTGACCCGACTCGGGCGGATCCCCACCGAGGGAGACACCACCGTCCTTCCTGCTGGTCCGTTCGAGGAGCCGTCGGAGTCGGACGGTGGTTGGATCGCGAAGGTCACGCGCATGGACGGTCGGCGTATCGACCGAATTCTGCTCCAGCCGGTAGACGCCGAACGTATCGCGACGGTGGGCAAGGAGGCGAGAATCCGTGGGTGACGTATTGGCTGTTCTGCTCGCCGTCTTTCTGCTCGCCGGCAATGCGTTCTTCGTCGGTGCCGAGTTCTCGCTGATCTCGGCGCGCCGCGATCGTCTGGAATCCCTTCTCGCACAGGGCAAGAAACGGGCGAAGTCGGTCATCGAGGCGGGCCAGAACCTGTCGCTGATGTTGGCTGCCGCCCAGCTCGGCATCACCATCTGCTCGATTCTGCTGGGTAGGGTCGGTGAGCCGGCGGTTGCGCACCTGTTCGAGAAACCGATGGAGTGGGTCGGCATTCCCGACGCCTTCCTTCATCCCATCTCGTTCACCATCGCGCTCGGTCTCGTGGTGGTGTTGCACATTCTCATCGGTGAGATGGTTCCGAAAAACATCGCCATTGCTGGTCCGGAGCGGACTGCGATGATTCTGGTGCCGATCCATCTCATGTTCATCAAGTTGGCCAAGCCGTTGATCTCGTTCTACAACGTGTGCGCCAACCTGACGCTGCGTGCGCTGAGGATCGAGCCCAAGGACGAGCTCGATTCCTCGGTCTCCGCGGACGAGTTGTCGCAGATGATCGGCGAGTCGCGATCGGAAGGTCTCATCGACGAAGAAGAGCATCGGCGTCTGACGCAGGCTCTGGACACGTCGGGCCGGACCGTCGCGGATGTTCTCATTCCGTCTGCGCAGGTACGTAGTGTGCGTCTCGCGGTATCGGACAGGGCAGCCGGACCGACGCTCGGTTCCGTGGAGGAAGCAGTGACCGCTACGGGATTCTCGCGGTATCCGGTGCAGGCTCCCGACGGTTCGCTGGTGGGATACCTGCACCTGAAGGACGTTCTGGAATACATGGTCGACGACGCGGCAGGCCCCGAGTCGGTGATTCCGCGTTCCGAGGTGCGCCCCCTGCCTGTGGTCTCGTCGGACACGACGCTCGACGATGCGCTGACGCGTCTGCGGCGGACGCGTAGCCACTTGGGTGTCGTGCACGATTCGACTGGCTCGACCATCGGGATCGTCGCACTGGAGGATTTGGTCGAGGAGTTCGTCGGTACCGTTCGAGACGGCACTCACCGGATCGCGGGTCCTGCCCCCGGTGGAGTCCTTCGGCGACCATGACATCGGAGTTGCGAGAGGCGGAGTGGACGGCGTCGAGGGAGATGCATTTCGCGCGCGTCGAGCACCTGATCGGCGATTATCTGGTGCAGCGCGCGGAGGGTGCGTACCACCCGGTCCTCGACTTTCTGTTCACGTACTACAGCTTCAAGCCGGGACACCTGAAGCGATGGAGTCCCGGTTACGGCGTCACGCTGACCGGGCCGAGAGCCGACGAATATGCCCAGTTCGCAGCCTATGAACCGGCGCCGAGCGGAGGCTATCGGGTACGCGAGTCACTGCTCGAGCGCAGGCTGTCCGCGGTCGAGTTCACGCACGGCCTTCTGTCCGCGACGACTACTCGCCCACCGAACCTGGGGTGTTTCGGCCTGCACGAGTGGGCGATGGTCTACCGGGGCGGCGAAGCCGCCCTCCGGCACGGAACGGTTCCACTGCGCCTCGGTCACGCGGGTACCGACAGCGTCGTGGAGAAAATGAACCTTCGGTGCACGCATTACGACGCTTTTCGCTTCTTCACCGACGACGCGGTACCTCGCAACATGTTGCGCCTCGAGCCGAGCGGCAGAGTGGACCGTGAACAGCCGGGGTGCGTCCACGCCAGCATGGATCTGTACAAGTGGAGCTACAAGCTGTCACCCCTCGTGAACTCGGCCCTGGTCACGGACTGCTTCGAGCTCGCACTGGACGCACGAACCGTCGATATGCGTGCAAGTCCCTACGATCTGTCGGATTACGGCGTCGACGCCATCGAGATCGAAACCCCGTCAGGACGAGCGGAGTACGTGCGTGCGCAGACTCGACTGATGGACAGGGCTGCCCCTCTCCGCTCGGAACTTATCCGCCGATGCCAGAATCTACTGGTGAGCGGCGGTGCCACCGCCCGAGCTACCGCCGAGTAACATAGGCGGAGTTGTCGCCGAGGCGCCTTGTGCGCGTTTTGACCGGAAAGAGCGAGGGATTCATGACCGATCGTGTTTCTGTTGGTGGTCTTCAGGTTGCCCAGGTTTTGTACGACTTCGTGCAGAACGAAGCGCTTCCGGGCACCGGTGTGGATTCGGAGAAGTTCTGGAGCGGCGTGGAGGCCGTGATCACGGATCTGGCCCCGAAGAACAAGGCCCTGCTGGGTGTTCGTGACGAAATCCAGGGCAAGGTCGATGCGTGGCACGGTGAGCACGCCGGACCGAATTACGACAGGAGCGCATACACGGCGTTCTTGAAGGAAATCGGGTACCTGGTCGATGAGCCCGCGGACTTCCACATCACCACCTCCGGTGTCGACACCGAGATCACCTCCACCGCGGGCCCGCAACTCGTGGTCCCGGTTCTCAACGCCCGCTTCGCGATCAACGCCTCCAACGCACGCTGGGGATCGCTCTACGACGCCCTGTACGGCACCGACGCCATCCCGGAGGACGGCGGCGCGGAGAAGGGCACCAGCTACAACAAGGTCCGCGGCGACAAGGTCATCGCCTTCGCTCGCGAGTTCCTCGACGAGGCTGCTCCCCTGTCCTCCGGTTCACACGTCGGCACCACCAAGTACGATGTCGACACCTCCGCTACCGGGGCCGCATCGTTGACGGTGACCCTCGCCGACGGATCCACAGTCGGTTTGGCAGACCCGGCGCAGCTGCTCGGATACCAGGGCGCACCGGATGCGCCGACGGCGATTCTTCTCGTGCACAACGGGTTGCACTTCGAGATCCAGATCGACCCGCAGTCTCCGATCGGCGCGACCGACGCCGCAGGCGTCAAGGATGTCCTCCTCGAATCCGCGGTGACCACGATCATGGACTTCGAGGATTCGGTCGCGGCGGTCGATGCCGACGACAAGGTTCTCGGCTACCGCAACTGGCTCGGTTTGATGCGCGGCGATCTTACCGAAGAGGTCTCCAAGGGCGGCAAAACCTTCACCCGCAGCTTGAACCAGGACCGCAGTTACACCGCGGTCGACGGCAGTGCAGGTGACGGCGGTGAGCTCGTCCTGCACGGTCGGTCGCTGCTGTTCGTCCGCAACGTCGGGCATCTGATGACCTCCGATGCGATCCTCGACGCCGCGGGCAACGAGGTCCCCGAGGGCATCCTCGATGCCCTGTTCACCTCGCTCGCGGGTCTGCATTCCCTCGGTGCGGACAATGTCCTGAAGAACAGCCGCACCGGATCGTTGTACATCGTCAAGCCGAAGATGCACGGTCCCGACGAGGTTGCGTTCACTGCGGAACTGTTCGGCCGGGTGGAGCAGGTTCTCGGGTTGCCGGTCAACACCCTCAAGGTCGGCATCATGGACGAGGAACGCCGCACCACGGTCAACTTGAAGGCTGCGATCGAGGCTGCGAAGGAACGTGTGGTGTTCATCAACACCGGCTTCCTCGACCGGACGGGCGATGAGATCCACACCTCGATGGAGGCCGGACCGGTTGTGCCGAAGGGTGAGATGAAGGCCCAGGGCTGGATCAAGGCGTACGAGGACTTCAATGTCGACACCGGCTTGGCTGCCGGGTTGGAAGGCAAAGCGCAGATCGGCAAGGGCATGTGGGCGATGCCGGATCTGATGCACGACATGCTCGAGCAGAAGATCGGGCATCCGCAGTCCGGTGCCAACACTGCGTGGGTGCCCTCGCCGACGGCAGCGACGTTGCACGCCTTGCACTATCACAAGGTCGATGTGTTCGCCCGTCAGGAAGAGATCGCGAAGTCCAAGCGCGCCACTGTCGAGGAGATCCTCGAGATTCCGTTGGCACCTGCGACCGACTGGTCCGAGGAGCAGAAGCAACGCGAGCTCGACAACAATGCCCAGTCGATCCTCGGGTATGTGGTGCGGTGGATCGATCACGGTGTGGGGTGTTCGAAGGTTCCCGACATCAATGACATCGCGTTGATGGAAGATCGGGCGACGCTGCGTATCTCGAGTCAGTTCCTGGCGAACTGGTTACGGCACGGCATCGTCACCGAGGATCAAGTGCGTGCCTCGCTCGAGCGGATGGCGCCGGTGGTGGACCGACAGAACGCATCGGACCCGACGTACAAGAACCTCGCGCCGGATTTCGAGTCGAACATCGCCTTCCAAGCAGCCAGTGACCTGATCTTTCAGGGCACCAGCCAGCCCAACGGCTACACCGAACCGATCCTGCACCGCCGCCGCCGCGAGTACAAAGCAGCAACACGCTGACGAGCCCGCGGAGTGACCGGGCAGTTACAGGAGCGGAGCCGGCGGAGTGACCGGGCAGTTACAGGAGCGGAGCCGGCGGAGTGACCGGGCAGTTACAGGAGCGGAGCCCGCGGAGTGACCGGATGACACTGTGCGGTCACTTGGGGCGCGACAAGTAACCTCTTGTCGTGGGCGAACATCGAACCTCCGGCGGATCCCGTGGAGTGAGCAAGGGACCCGTCGTCGCGGCGGGCACCATCCTCGTGGTGGTGCTCGCTGTGTTCGGTTGGTTCCAACTCCGCGACCGTATTGCCGATCAGGGCACGGAAGCGGCCGATACCTGTGTCGAAGGTCCGGCGGTGGTGCCGATCGTCGTCGACCCGGACATCTCGTCGCAGGTGACACAGTTGGCGGCGGCGTTCACCGACAGTTCTCCTGTGGTACGCGATCACTGCGTGTCGCTCGAGGTGTCCACTCACGATTCCGCTGTGGTGGGACCTGCCCTGGCTGCGGGCGAAAGCGCGTGGGACGCTGCTGCGTTGGGTCCGCAACCGGCGTTGTGGATCCCGCGGTCGTCGGATTCCGTTGCCGATCTACCGGCCGGCGCTGTGAACGGCACGCCTCGTTCTGTCGCGTCGTCACCGGTTGTCCTGGCTGCACCGATCGCTGTAGCCGATGTGCTGGAGGCCGCGGACATCGGGTGGGCCGATATTCCTCGCCTGCAGGCGGCACCCGACGGGCTCGACGCGATCGGACTTCCCGGGTGGGGCGGGCTTCGCCTTCTTCTTCCCCTCGGGCCGGAATCCGATGCGTCGACGGCCGCGCTGCGAGCGGTAGCGGCAACCACCTACGACTCCTCCGTGTACGACGAATCGGGCGTTGCCAGTGCGGACGTCGCCCGAAGCGCGCCCACTGTCTCCGCGATGTCCGCGCTCGCGACCACCGATCTCGGAACGCCCTCCACGACGAGCGATTCGACCGATTCGGCACTTGCCCGGCTGAGCGCCGACACTTCACCGACAGCCGACGCACACACTGTTCCGGTGTCGGCGAGGCAACTCACCGCGTCGTCCCAGAGTGGTGTCACGGCATTCACTCCGCGAGGTGACGGGCCCGTGTTCGACCACCCGGCCGTGGTGCTGGCCGGAGCGTGGACGGACGACACGGCGAGCCGCGCCGCAGCACAGTTCGTCGACTTCATGTCCGGGCCGGACAACACTTCGGTGTTCTCCGACGCGGGGTTCGATGTTGCCGCTCGGTCGCCGGCGTCGCTGCCGCCGCAGGACACCGAGTTCGGCCGGACGCTCGTCGATGCAGTTCTCGAGCCTGCTACACCTCGGCGAGTGACGACACTTCTCGACGCATCCGGGTCGATGGACACGGCGGAGGGTTCGGAGACTCGGTTGCAGAACACAGTTGCAGCACTGGATCGCCAGTTCGACTCGGTCGTGGATACCACCGAATTGGGGTTGTGGATCTACAGCAAGGATTTGGACGGCACACGCGCGTTCCGAACCCTTGTGCCCACCGGCCCGGTCGAGGAAGTTCTGGGTAGCGAGACTCGTCGGGAACGTCTGTTGGCCGAGGCCGCGGCGGTTCGACCCGCCACTGCGACGTCGACGTACGAGTCGGTGCTCGCCGCCTATCTCGACGCTCTGTCGACGTACGTCCCCGGCAAGCCGAACAGCGTCGTCCTCATCACCGACGGTCCGAACGACGATCCGACCATCTCGGCGAGTCGATTCCTGGAGATGGTGTCGGATCTGATCGATCCGGAGCGTCCGGTGGCAGTCGATGTCGTCGCGATCGGAACCAATCCGGACAGTTCGACGTTGCAGTCAGTGTCCGATGCCACGGGCGGCTCGTTCAACACCGTTGCGTCGTCGGACGGTGAGGAACTCCCCGACCTTCTTCGAAAGTTGCTGTACTGAAACATGATTCGCCTTCTTGCCTTCGGCACGTTCCTTGCCGTCATCGGTCTCGTGCTCCATTTTCGCTACATTCGGGCCACCAAGCTTCGTCGTCCGTACTCCACTGCAGCGGACACTGTGCTGGTCGTCATGTGGCTACTGGCTCTGGTCGGCATCGGATCGGGCGAGGTCTTCGATCCGGCATGGGCGCGAGTTCCGGCGTTCGTCGGTCTCAGTTGGCTCGCTGTGGTGCTGTACCTGGTGCTGGGCACAGTGCTGGTCGGCGTCGTCACCCTCCTCGTACGCATCGTGTCGGCGGCACGCCGTCGTGAGTCGCGCGCGCTTCGGCTACGCATTCACAGAATCGGCTCCGCGATCGCGGCGTCCGTCGCTGTGGTGGCCGTCGGGTACGGCCTCGTCGAGGCTGCACTCCCGAAGGTGACCGACACTCGCGTCGCGCTCGATCGGTTGCCCTCCGAATTCGACGGTACGCGCGTGGCTCTGGTGTCCGATCTTCACGTCGGACCGGCCCGTGGAGCCGGCTTCGTTCAACGCGTGGTGGACGACGTCAATGCACAGTCGCCCGAACTCGTGATCCTGGACGGCGATCTGATCGACGGCACCGTCGACCTCGTCGGAACAGACCTCGCTCCGCTGCAGCAGCTCGACGCTCCCCTCGGAGTGTTCGCCGTGAGCGGTAATCACGAGTTCTATGCGGACGACGGTGGGAAATGGTTGGACCTGTGGGAGACGCTGGGTGTGACCGTTCTGAGGAACGAACACGAGACGATCAGCAAGTCCGGTGCCTCCATCGACATCGCCGGCATCAACGACGCAACCGCACCGGCGCCGTACGAACCCGATCTCGGTGCTGCCCTGGACGGGAGGGATGCGTCTCGGTTCGTGTTGCTGTTGGCACATCAGCCGCTGCAGGCGTTCGAGGCATCGGACATGGGGGTGGACTTCCAGGTCTCCGGTCACACGCATGCCGGACAGATCTGGCCACTGCGGTATCTCGTCCCGTTGCAGCAGCCGAGCGTCGAAGGCCTCGATCGTGTCGGTGACACCACGCTCTACACCACGCGTGGGGCCGGCGCCTGGGGTCCGCCCGTCAGGGTTGCAGCACCGCCCGAGATCGCGATGCTGAACCTGACGTCCAGCTAACCCCGAGGCGACGCCGAGTCGCTCCGGGGGCTCCACTCGAGGTCCGCGATCGGCGGGCACGAGCACACCAGGTTGCGATCGCCGTGGGCGCCGTCGATGCGGCGTACTGCAGGCCACACCTTGGCCCGTCCCGCAGCGATCGATCCTCTCTTCGCGTTGGCTTCCCACGGATACGCGGCTTCTTCGCGTGTGTACGGGTGAGTCCATTCCCCGACCAGGCACCGAGCCGTGTGGGGAGCGCCGCGCAACGGGTTGTCCGTCGACGGCCACTCCCCCGAACCGACCCGATCGATCTCGCCGCGAATTGCGATCATGGCATCGCAGAATGCGTCGATCTCGTCCAGATCCTCGCTTTCCGTCGGCTCGACCATCAAGGTTCCCGCCACGGGAAAGCTCATGGTCGGAGCGTGGAATCCGTAGTCGGCCAGCCTTTTCGCTACGTCGTCCACGGTCACGCCCGTCGCCTTCGTCAGCCCGCGGAGATCGAGAATGCACTCGTGCGCAACCATCCCGTTCTTTCCCGTGTACAGAACGGGGAAGTACTCGTCGAGGCGTCGGGCGATGTAGTTGGCCGACGCGATCGCGGTGAGGGTGGCGCGTCGTAGACCCTCGGCGCCCATCATCCGCACGTACGCCCACGTGATCGACAGAATGGACGCGCTTCCGAACGGCGCGGCCGAGATCGTCGCTCCGCTGCCCAGTTCCGGTCGGAGCGGGTGCCCCGGCAGATACGGTGCGAGATGCGATCGCACGGCGACCGGACCGACTCCCGGTCCTCCTCCGCCGTGCGGGATGCAGAAGGTCTTGTGCAGGTTGAGGTGGCTGACGTCGCCTCCGAACCTCCCGGGACGTGCGAGTCCGACGAGTGCGTTCAGGTTCGCGCCGTCGACGTACACCTGACCTCCCGCGTCGTGCACAGCAGCGCATATCTCGTCAATGTCGTGCTCGTACACGCCGTGAGTCGACGGGTAGGTGATCATGATCGCGGCGAGGGAATCCGCGTGCTCGCCGATCTTGGCGCGCAGGTCGTCGACATCCACGTCGCCGTTGGCGCGGCACGTGACGACGACGACCTTCATACCTGCCATGACCGCCGATGCCGCGTTGGTGCCGTGCGCACTCGACGGGATGAGGCAGATATCGCGGTGAGAATCACCGCGGCCGAGGTGATAGTCACGAATCGCGTGAAGGCCGGCGTATTCGCCCTGACTTCCCGCATTCGGTTGCAGGCTCACCGCGTCGTAGCCGGTGATGTCGACCAGCCACTTCTCGACGTCCGCTATGACGGCGCGGATTCCTTCGGTGTCGCTGTCGGGTGCGAACGGATGCAGCCGGGCGAATCCGGGCCAGGTGATGGATTCCATCTCGGCTGTCGCGTTGAGCTTCATCGTGCACGACCCGAGTGGAATCATGCTGCGGTCGAGGGCGATGTCCTTGTCCGCCAGCATCCGAAGGTATCGAAGCATCGACGTCTCGGTTCGGTGCCGGGTGAACGCAGGGTGGGTGAGGAATTCGGACGTTCGAATCAGCGAGTCGGGCAACGACGAACGTGCGGAGTCCGCGCTCGGCGCGGCGTCGAACGCGGCCAGTACCTGCTCGACGATGTCGGTGGTGGTCGCTTCGTCGCATGCGATCGAGACACGGTCGTCGTCGACCGTGAGCAGGTTGATACCAGAGCGCTGCGCTGACTCGACGACGCTCCGAGCTCGACCCGGCACGAGCGCGGTGATCGTGTCGAAGAACGACGCGGATTCGACGGAGATGTTCGACGCTGCGAGCCCGTCGGCCAGCGCGACAGCGTGGGCGTTGACTCGGCGAGCGATGTCGCGGAGTCCCGAACTTCCGTGATACGCGGCGTACATGGCGGCCACGATCGCGAGAAGGACCTGCGCGGTGCAGATGTTGCTGGTCGCCTTCTCGCGTCGAATGTGCTGTTCGCGGGTCTGCAACGCCAGTCGGTACGCGAGGTTGCCGTCGGCATCCACCGACACGCCGACGAGCCGTCCCGGAAGCTGACGTGCGTGGCCGTTCCGTACGGCGAGGTAACCGGCGTGCGGTCCACCGAATCCCATCGGGACACCGAATCGTTGGGTGGTGCCGAAACATGCGTCCGCTCCCATGTCGCCCGGGGACGTGAGCAGGGTGAGCGCCAACAAATCGGCTCCGACGGCCACCAGGGCACCACGGGTGTGTGCGTCGTCGATCATGGCGGAGTGGTCGACGACGGCTCCGGATGCGCCCGGGAACTGAACGAGGACGCCGAAGAACTCTCCGTCGGGAAGTCCGCCGGTGACGTCGTGCCGCACGAGCTCGATACCGAGGGGCTCCGCGCGCGTCTCGAGGACTGCCCAGGTCTGCGGGAAGACGTCGTCGTCCACCACGAACCGCGGGGACGTCGAACCCCGGTTGGCGCGCCTGAGCAACGTCATGGCCTCGGCGGCGGCCGTGGCCTCGTCGAGCATCGACGCACCGGCCACGTCCATTCCGGTCAGGTCGGACACCATCGTCTGGAAGTTGAGGAGCGCTTCGAGCCTGCCTTGGCTGATCTCCGGTTGATACGGGGTGTACGCCGTGTACCACGCGGGGTTCTCGAGGATGTTCCGAGTCAGGACCGGCGGTGTCAGGGTGTCGTAATAGCCGAGACCGATCATCGACGTGGCGACCACGTTCCGTGCGGCGAGGGCCGCGAGTTCGGCCAGCGCTTCGTGTTCGCCGAGTGGAAGTGGGAGTCCGGCGAGTCCGGCGGCAATGCCGTCGACGGACCCATCGAGAATCGAGGCAGGCACCGCGCGCTCTGCGAGTTCGTCGAGCGATCCGGCGGCGACGACGTCGAGTATTCGGGACAGTGCCGCACCGTCCGGTCCGATATGTCGGTCGGAAAACGACGGGCGAGAACTCTGTTCGGTCATGAGACGCTCCGGTGGATGCATGCTGACGGGTGGAGTGACCACGCGCACTGCGCGGCCGATCCTCCCCCTCTGTCGCATGCTCACCCGGGGCGAGCGCCTGAGAGATTCGCGCTCCGCGCACGCGATGCTCGGAGGTGCTTTCCCCTTGGGCGGGTGGGTGATCCCACCACTTTCCAGAGACGTCCAAGCTCACACGGTCCGTGTGCCTGAGAGATTGACGGGGAGGTATTGCTCCTTCGGCGTCCGGAACTGGCTGCCCCGGAACTCTCCCGCGCGAGCGCGACGGTCTCGATCCTAGCCGGTCTTTCGATTTGCGCGACTCTTGCGGCGTGACGCCAATTCGTCTTCCGGACTGGGCTCGGATTCTCCGCCGTCGGCTCGTTCTGCAGGGAAGTCGGCTATCAGGCCGGTCAGTTCACGCATCGCGCCGTTGACTGCGATGCCGAATACTCCCTGACCGCCTTGTAGCAGGTCGACGACCTCTTCGGCGGACGTGCATTCGTAGACGGTGGTGCCGTCGGAGAACAGGGTGATGTTGGCCAGGTCGCCCACACCGCGTTGACGCAGGTGGTCGACCGCGACTCGGATGTTCTGAAGTGAAATTCCGGTGTCGAGCAGGCGCTTGACGATCTTCAGGACCAACATGTCCTTGAAGGAGTACAGGCGTTGGCTGCCCGATCCCGCAGCACTCCGGATCGAGGGTACGACCAATCCGGTGCGTGCCCAGTAATCCAGTTGGCGGTAGGTGATGCCCGCGATCTGGCATGCGCTCGGCACTCGGTATCCGACCAGCTCGTCCGGTACCGAATCGTCCGGAAACAGCCCTGGTTGGAACTCGCGGGCGGGCGCGCTGGACGGCTCCGGTCGAGTCGATTCGGAAGGGGTGGTGTTCACGGACCCGTCGGGGGTGGCGGGGACCTGCGGCGCAATCGTTTCCGACACAGCGGACTCCGACACCTGACGATCCTGCGGCTGATCTCGCACGAGGCGATCCTGCGGCTGATCTCCCACTGACTGCTCCCTCTTCGGATGTCTCGACACTGCGTACGTCCCGGTTGGCCCAGGCCGACCGGGACGGGTCCCGGCGGTGTTCTCGCGTGAAGTTCCACTCCGCGTTCGTAAGCCAGACTACGCCCAGGTAGGGACGAGCGACACACGATCGAGGACTGCTTACCTCACGACGGGAACGCTATGGGTCCACCGAGGCAAGGTCAACGCAACGCGCCGTAAACCTGAACCTAAAGTTGAGGTTGAGACTCTTCCGTTACCAAGTCGAGGCTGTCAGCCGTCCGTAGCCTTGAAGTCGTCGGGCGAGACGGACTCGAGGAATTCCTTGAACTTCTCCACCTCGTCCTCACGCTCGTCCGGCATGAGCAGACCGGCTTCCGCCAGAACCGGTTCCTCGGCGATGATCGGCACGCCGACTCGGAGGGCGATCGCGACCGAATCCGACGGACGTGCCGACACACGGATGTCCTTGTCGAACACGAGATCCGCGTAGAAGGTCCCCTCTTGCAGATCGACGATTCGCACTTCCTTCAGGCGATGCCCCAGGGCACCGATCAGCTCCTTGATCAGATCGTGCGTCAATGGACGAGCAGGCTGAACCCCCTGCTGTTCCAGCGCGATCGCCGCGGCCTCGGTCTGCCCGATCCAGATGGGCAGGTAACGCTCACCGTCGGACTCACGGAGCAGAAGCACAGGTTGGTTCTGCGGCTGCTCCACGCGAATACCGACTACACGCATTTCACTCATGGCGATTGCCTCCCACATGCGCTTGAAGATTCGGCCCCGGCTGTGTCTCGACCCGACTACAGCCGATTCTATTGGAATCGATGACCATGCGGCGCCACCAACGGTTCTGCGTCAGGTCATTTGTCCAGCGCGCCGCGCACCGCTGCTTTGACCAGGCAGGTGTGCAGAGTCAACGACAGCGCGGCCAATTCGCGGATCATTTCTTCCGCGCGATCACGTGCACCGGCATCCCGCCCCTTGGCGACGGGACCTGCGATCTGAGCAACCAGTCCCGCCTCGCGGTCGGCTGCCAGCTTGAACGCACGCAGATGCCGCACCTCCAGACCGAAGCGCGACATCGCGTGTGCTGTTCGAGCCAGAATCACGGCGCCCTCGTCGTAGAACCCGGCCTGGCCAGGAACCACGAGCCCTGCGCGCAGTAACTCCGTCAGAAAAGTGTCGTCGATTCCCGCCCGTTCGAGCAGGTCCACCTTGGACACACGTACTTCCCGGTCGACGAGGAACTCCTCAGGAGACACTTCGCCCGGAGCGATCGACAGGGTTCGCGGCTTGCGCGGTGCGGGCTCAGCGCTCTCGACGCGTGCCACTCCGCTGTCGATCGCCTCCAGCTGCTCCTTGATCACCTTGAGCGGCAGGTACTGATCTCGTTGTGCGGTGAGTACGTACCGAAGACGCTCGCAGTCCGCAACAGAGAAGCGCCGGTATCCCGATGGCGTGCGCTCCGGAGAAATCAGGCCCTCGGCCTCGAGAAACCTGATCTTGGAGATCGTGACATCGGGGAAGTCGGGCCGAAGTCGATCCAGGACGGAGCCTATCGACATCCCCCCGGGAGACTGCTGCCCGACGGCGGTCACTGGCTGCCTGCACCTGCCGACGAATCGCCTGCAGGTGCATCGGCACCCGCACGTGGGCCGGTGAGGAACACGAGACGGAACTTGCCGATCTGGACCTCGTCACCGTTGGCGAGGACTGCCGAATCGACAGGCTCGCGGTTGACGTAGGTGCCGTTCAGGCTGCCGACGTCGACGACCTGGAAGGAGTCCTCTTCCTGGCGGAACTCGGCATGGCGACGAGACACGGTGACGTCGTCGAGGAAGATGTCGCTGTCGGGGTGGCGTCCGGCCGACGTCGTCGGCTGATCGAGCAGGAACCTCGACCCGGCATTGGGTCCACGCTTGACGACGAGAAGAGCCGAACCGACCGGCAAGCCTTCCACGCCCGACACCGGAGCCTCGGAGCTCTGGCTGGTCGCCGAGTTGTCCAGCTCCTGGAGGAAGTCTGCACGAAAAACCGAAGTGGTTTCCGCCGGCGACTCTCCGTAGATGCCGTCGTTGTCGTTCTCGCTCACCGTTTCTCCTTCTCAGTCCGATCGCCCGGGTCGATTGCACCCGAGTTACGCAGTAACCAACTTGCACGTTCTGTACTTCTTGCGGACCTACGTCGCCTCACCCGATTGGCAACCCACGGTTGCCCCGGAAGGGTCTACAGGCCCCCACGGCGCAGCGGACTCGCCACGGCAACCACGCGTGCAGCTACACAAACCGTACCTTGCCCGCCCGTGCGGGTGCATACGGTTGCTCACGCTGCGTTCGCGTGCGGTTACTCAGCCGTAATTCCAGCATATCCGGCGGCATCGAGCATCTGAGACAGCGACGCGTCCAAAGCCTCCGATGTCTCCGTCTCGAGCTCCACGAGCCACCCGTCCGAGTACGGACCCGAATTCACCTTCTCCGGGGACGTGTCCAGATCTGCGTTCACGGCAATGACTTTCGCGGTGAGGGGCGAGAACACGTCGGACACACTCTTGGTCGATTCGACCTCTCCGAGCGACGTTCCGGCCGTCACCTCGTCCCCGATCGACGGCAGCTGAACGAACACCACGTCACCGAGCTGTTCCTGCGCGTAATCGGTGATTCCGATCCGTACGGCGGTGGGGCTGATCCGCTGAACCCATTCGTGTTCGGGGGTGTAGTGCAAGTCGCCCGAGGGCTCGGTGTCGGTCACTGTTCGGCTGTCCTTTCGAGGAGGGCAGGTGCTCGTGCACCGACGTCCACACTAGTTTCCCGGCTGGTTTCCGGGCTGAGAGTATTGAGGTGACCGCAGATCCCGCAAGGCGGAGACAGTCACCTGCTGAGACTGAGCTATGCCGCACTGTCCGCCGAAGCGAGACACCGTGTCCACGACGCCACCGGGAATGTCGAGCGCTGCGGCCAGTGTCGCCGGGTCGCCGATGGCGGAGAACACGAACGGCGCGGACGTGGGTCGGCCGTCGACGATCACATCACCCGGCTTTCCTGCGATCCACGAGTCGACTCCGATGCGGATGGGCGGCTGTCCGCCACCGGAGAGCTGCACGGCTTCCGCTCCCGCGGCCCGCAGTTCCTGCAGCGCGTCGAGCAGGACGTCGGATCCGACCCCCTTGTCCGGATCTGTCACGGTGACGGTGACGCCCGGCCCGGCGGCGGCAACAGTGCCGACCTGAATGGACAACGACGCAAGCCGGTCCTGCGCCTCGGCGAGGGCAGCGCCCGATCCACCGTCTGACTGCCGAAGCGCAGACAGAGTGGTCTGCAACTCGGCGATCTCGCTGCGCAGCGCGGCCTCTCGCCTCCCGACGTTGTCGAGGACGACCAGGAGGTCCGCCGGTCGGGCAGCATCGAGTGCATCACCGCTGCCTGTTTCCCTGACCTGCACCACGATGCCGAATCCCAGAACAGCCATCAACAGAACAGCGAGGGCGCCGAACGCGCGGGACGAGCCCTTCCGTCGGAATCTGTGCCGGCCGTCGGAAGGCTGTGCGGACCGTGTGTTCATTCGCTCGCTCACGCACCGAACAGTCGTCGACGGAGAGCTGCGGCGTTGCCGAAGATCCTGATGCCCAGGACGACGACGATGGCAGTCGACAGTTGAGTGCCCACGCCCAACTGGTCACCGAGCCAGACGATCAGTCCCGCGACGAGGACGTTGAACACGAAGGACACGACGAAGACCTTGGCGTCGAAGATGCCGTCGAGAAACGCACGTACACCGCCGAACACCGCATCGAGTGCGGCAACGACCGCGATCGGAAGGTAGGGTGCGACGCCGACGGGGACTTCCGGTCCGGACACCGATCCGATGACGATGCCCACGATCATCGCGACGCCCGCCAACACGAGAAGTCCGGATCCTCGGCCCGACGGTCTCCGATCGTTCCCGTCGACCGTACGGTCGGCCGCCGCGTGATGCTGGTGTTCGCTCAACGTCCTTCGTCCTGTCCTGCTGTGGTGACTGCGCGTACGGCCGCGGGTGGCACGCTCAGAGAGTCCGAGGCCTCCGTCGCGAAGCCGATTCGATAGAGCTGCGCAAGCCCTGCCATGCGCAGGTAAGCGTCACTGACCGAGAACTGCGCTTCCAGGCGCGTCGGCGATCCGATCGCGGTCACGGTGTAGGGAGAGAACACCGGCCGGTTGTCCACGAGCATTGCGCCTCCGGCTTGGCGGATCGTGACTCCCGGACCGACCCTGACGTCGTCGACCGCGATCGCCTCGGCGCCGCTGACCCACAGCGAATTCACCACTGTCTGGAGGTCTCGGTCCAGCACGGCCGAATCAGATGAGCCTCGGACAGGAACCGACACGTCGGACAAGTCCGACGGTGCGGGCGGCTCGGCTACGGTCACCACGATTCCCGGTCCGGTCGCACTGTCGGCGCCTGCGGCTACTTCGAGCGCGCGCAGATCCGTGAGAAGCGCTGTGCCGCGATCGTCGTTCCTGAGTGCGTCGTCGCGCGCGCGGTCGACCTGAGCGCTGAGGTCCTGTCGTGTCGAATCGAGTTCTGCGGCTCGCGATTCTGCGTCTCGGACGCGGTCAAGGGTGTCCTGCCGGGACTCGCCACCCGAGGTGTCGAACACCTGGGACAGTGCGATGCCGAACACGCACCCGACCAGCACGGCGCCGAGCACCAGCATCGCGATGTCCTTGCCGCCGCGTGGCGTCCCCCGCCTGGATGCCGATGCTGCGGCGTAGCCGGGGTCGAGATGCTCGGACATCAACGAGCGAAGCAGCGACGGAACTGGGTTTCGAGAAACCGGTTCACGCACTTCGTGTTTCCTCACGCGAGGGCGGTGCGGTGTGCCGTGCAACCAAGGATGCTTTGTACAGGTACAGACCGCCGGTCCACACGTACAGCGCGGTCCCCCAGACGAGCAACGCCGTGCCGACGGGCCACAGCAGATCCGCGACTGGGGACTCACCCGTCGACGCGAGCAGCACCGGAAGCGTGATCATGATGACGAAGGTGGCGGCTTTGCCCAGATAGATCACCTCGGGTGGCGGCAGACCTCGCCGGCGATAGATGAACATGGTGCCCGCGAGCACAAGATCCCGGCCGACGAGGATCACCGCGACCCACCACGGAATGATCCCGCGCACGACGAAGGCAGCCAGGGCCGTGACGACCGAGAGACGGTCGACGAGCGGGTCGAGCATCGCGCCGAGCCGTGACGATTGGTCCAGAACACGGGCTAGTTTGCCGTCGAGCCAGTCGGTGGCACCGCTGGCCAACAGCACGGCGAGAGCCCATCCGTCGGATTGCGGACCCAACAGAAGATAAAGGAACAGCGGAATCAGCAACAGCCGGATCACGCTCAGGGCGTTGGGGAGCGTGAGCACGCGGTCGCTCAGGACTCCGCCCTCGTTGTCGGTGCTCACCGGTTACTTCCGTTCCCGCTGTCGACCGCGTGTGCAGGTGAACGTGCGATCACGATGCCGAAAGCGCAACCACCGGTATGACGCGCGTGGTCTTCTTCTCGTAGTCGGCGAATCCCGAGTACAGCTCCGCCTGCTTCCGGTAGAGGGCGTCTCGTTCGTCGCCTTCGATCTCCCGGGCGACGACGTCGATCGTGTCGTCTCCCACTTCGATTCGTGCGGCGGGGTTGGCGAGAAGGTTGTGGTACCACGCCGGGTTGGTGTCCGCCCCTGCCTTCGAAGCGAAGATGACGTACCGATCACCGTCGGGAAGGTACATGAGCGGGCTGAGCCTGTCCGCACCGGATTTCGCGCCGACGGTGTGCAACAACAGCAGCGGCGCCCCCTCGAAGGGGCCGCCGACCTTACCGTGGTTGGCACGGAACTCCGCAACGACCTGATCGTTGAAATCCGGCATCGATTCTCCTGACGTCGCTGCTGTTGTCCACGGTGATCCGCTGCCACCGCGTCCGCTGTCCAGTGTCACTACCCTACCGCCGGACTCGATGCCGGAAACTCCGTTCTTCCAGTCCTGCCGCGGGGCGGACGGTCGGCGTCATCGTGCAGCGGCGCGTCCGGCCGCACGGCCCGAGAAGATGCAGCCGCCGAGGAACGTGCCTTCCAGCGACCGGTAGCCGTGCACTCCGCCGCCGCCGAAGCCGGCGACCTCGCCGGCCGCGAACAATCCGTCGAACGGCGTTCCGTCGGTGCGCAACACCCGTGAATCGAGGTCGGTTTCGAGTCCACCGAGGGTTTTCCTCGTGAGCAGGTGCAGCTTGACCGCGATCAACGGGCCCGACGCCGGATCGAGGAGTCGGTGCGGGCTGGCTATGCGGGCGACTCTGTCGCCCTTGTACTTGCGTGCGGCATGAATGACCGACACCGACAGGTCCTTGCTGAACCCGTTGACCATTTCTCTGTCTCGGGCGATCAGTGTGGCCTCGACGGCGTCGGCGTCCAGATCGACCGATCCGATCTTGTTCATGCCCGCGACCAGCTCACGCACCGAGTCCGCGACCACGAAGTCCTCTCCTCGACGCTTGAACGCTTCCACGGGACCGGGCGCACCGGGCCGAATGCGCTCGAGCAGCTTGCGCACGCTGCGGCCCGTCAGGTCGGGATTCTGCTCCTGGCCCGAAAGCCCGAACTCCTTCTCGATGATCTTCTGATCGAGCACGAACCATGAGTAGTCGTATCCGGTACGGACGATGTGTTCGAGGGTGCCGAGCGTGTCGAACCCGGGAAAGAGCGGCGCGGGGAGCTGCTTGCCGGTCGCGTCGAGCCACAGCGACGACGGCCCGGGCAGAATCCTGATTCCGTGGTTCGGCCACACCGAGTCGTAGTTGGTGATGCCTTCGGTGTAGTGCCACATCCGGTCGGAGTTGATGAGGCTGGCTCCCGCTCGACGGCTGATCTCGAGCATCCGACCGTCCACGTGCGCGGGAACGCCCGTCAGCATGTGCTGCGGGGGTGTGCCGAGGCGTGCGGGCCAGTTCTTCTTGACCAGATCCCAGTTCGCGCCGATTCCGCCCGACGTCACGACGACTGCCCCGGCAGTGAACTCGAACTCGCCGACGGCGAGGCGGGACGACGGAACGCCTCGAGCGACGTCCGACGGCTCCAACACCGATCCTCGGACTCCGGTCGCCACACCGTCGCTCACGAGAAGCTCGTCGACGCGGTGACGGAACGCGAAGTCGACCAACCCGCGGTCGGCGCCGTCGCGCACCGTGGCGGCGAACATGTCGACGAGAGCGGGACCGGTCCCCCAGGTGATGTGGAATCTCGGCACGGAGTTGCCGTGACCGTCCGGCCCGTAACCACCTCGTTCGGCCCAGCCGACGAGAGGGAATATCTTCAGCCCTCGCTGTCGCAGCCAGCTACGCTTCTCGCCCGCGGCGAACTCCACGTACGCCTGCGCCCACCGTCGCGGCCACAGATCCTCTTCTCTGTCGAAACCCGCAGTACCCATCCAGTCCTGGAGAGCGAGGTCGTAGGAGTCCTTGATTCCCAGTCTCCGCTGCTCGGGGCTGTCGACGAAGAAGAGGCCGCCGAACGACCAGAATGCCTGCCCACCCAGGTTGGCTTCGTTTTCCTGATCGACCAGGATCACCCGTTTTCCCTTGTCGACCAATTCGGCTGCGGCAACAAGGCCCGCCAGTCCACCCCCGACGACAATCGCATCGGCGGTGCGTGTCGATTTGGCGGTTCCGTTCACCACTGTTGCCCCCCAGTCCTGGATGCTCACCTGTGTCGGCGATCACTTCGATGTCGGCCTCGACTCTAACCCGACCGTCGGATCGCGCGACCACACGATGTCGTAGCCGTCGTCTAGTGTCTACGGAACTCGACTGGAAGGTGCTCGTGTGGCAATCGAATCCAACTCGTCCTCGGAATCCGGTTCCGGTTCACCCTTCAACCGAAACGCCTCCGGCTCAGGCACTTTCCCGTCCTCGCAGCTGCGAACGGTCGTACCTCCGTTCCTGCTGGAGCGGATCGCGGAGAGCGCGTCGTCCGGCCGCGGCCAGGGAGTGGTGGCAGACCATGCGTCGTCGAGCGCGGCACGCACCCTCGCCATCGACCGTCAGCTCGCGCGTGGACGTTCTCCCCTGCGGTCCACCGTTCGCGCCTCCTCGGCCGCAGCTGCCGAGGGTCCGGTTCGGTCGATCCACGATGCGCAGAACCGTGACGCGCTACCCGGCCGCCTCGTCAGGTCCGAGGGTGAGCCCGCCTCCGGGGACGTCTCGGTCGACGAGGCCTACGACGGCCTCGGCACCACGTTCGCCTTCTTTCGGGAGGTGTACGGCTACGAGAGTCTCGACGGAAAGGGCCTCCCCCTCTCCGCCACCGTGCATTTCGACCGCGACTACGACAACGCGTTCTGGGATGGCGAGCGAATGGTGTTCGGAGACGGGGACGGCGAAGTGTTCGGCCGGTTCACTGCCTCGCTCAGCGTCATCGCCCATGAACTGACGCACGGTTTCACTCAGTACACTTCCGCGCTCGAGTACTTCGGCCAAGCGGGCGCGCTCAACGAGTCTCTATCGGACGTGTTCGGCGTTCTCGTGGAACAGTATTCGTCGAAGCAGGACGCGAAGACTGCATCGTGGCTCGTGGGAGAGGGTCTGTTTCTCCCTGCGGTCGAGGGACGGGCGCTTCGGTCGATGATCGACCCTGGCACGGCCTACGACGACGACATCCTCGGGCGAGACCCTCAACCGAAGGACATGGACGGGTACGTCGAGACCACGGCGGACAACGGAGGTGTCCACATCAACTCATCCATCCCCAACCGCGCATTCGCGTCTGCAGCCAGGGCGCTCGGCGGACCGGCGTGGGACAGGGCGGGGCAGGTGTGGTTCGACGTCGCCACCGATTCGTCGTTGCCGTCGACCGTCGATTTCGAAGGTTTCGCAGCAGCCACGGTGTCTGCGGCGGTCACGCGTTACGGCGCCGAGTCAGATGTTCACCGGGCCGTTGCCGCAGGTTGGGCTACCGTGGGAGTGGTCGTGGACGCGCAGGAACCGGCGGAGTCGTCCACGCGTCGAGTCTGAGACGTGAGGACGGTGGCATGTTCATCGAAGTCGTTCGTGTAGGTGGCGTGGCCGGCCTCACTCGCCGAGCACAGATCGACACCGATGTGCTGGACGACGACGCATCGGTGCGCGAGTGGCAGGAACTCGTCGAACAGGCACGGCCGATGCTCACGTCCACCGAAGACCGATCCGGGAGCGCGTCGAGGCGTCGGGACGCGTTCGAATGGACTGTGTCGGTGGACGACACGACGTGCCGTCTGGGTGATTCGTCGATCACCGGGGCGCTCCGCACCCTCGCACAACGCACGCTGCGCGAGGGTCGGACACCCTGATGGTCTCAGTTCGGGCAGCCGGTGAGGTTCAGGTGGCCGGGCGCGCTACCCGGCCCGTCGACCCGGTGGATCCATTCGGTAGGTGATCAGCCTGGAGCTGTTGGCCACGACGGCGACGGACGATGCGTTGTGCAGTATCGCAGCCAGGACCGGTGACAATCCGCCGGCAGCACTGACGAGCAATCCGACCGCGTTCACCGCGATGGACATGCCGTAGTTCTGCTGGATCACGTCGACAGCGTGTCCACCGAGGTCACGAACGTCCAGGAGGCGATTCAGATCGTCGCTGGCCAGTGCAACATCGGCGGTTTCCACGGCAACGTCGGTTCCGGCGAGACCCATCGCGATGCCGATGTCGGCGGCCGCCAGTGCAGGCGCATCGTTGGTCCCGTCTCCCACCATTGCCACGATGTGACCTTGCTGCTGAAGATCGTGAACGACCGTCAGTTTGTCCTCCGGCATGACCTCTGCTCGCCACTCGGTGATACCGAGTTCCGCAGCGACTGCAGCCGCGGTGTCCTGGTGGTCGCCGGTCAGCATGATGATGCGTTCGACGCCGTCTGCACGCAGCCGAGCCAGCACGTTCAGCGCTTCGGGGCGGACTTCGTCGCGCAGACTGATGAGCCCGACGAGGGTGCCGTCGACCGCAAGCAGAAGCGGCGTTTCGGCTTGGCGCTGCAGTTTCTTCACCCACGATGCGGCGTCTTCGGACACCTCGACGTTCTCGCTCCTGAGCAGGGACGGACTTCCGAGAAGCAAGGTCCGTCCGTCGGCCCATGTCCTCATTCCCAGTCCGACGAGCACCTCGCATTCTTCGTGTGGAGGAATTTCGATGTGACGCTCTTCGGTGGAGCGAATGACGGCTTCGGCCAAAGGATGTCGTGAGTGGATCTCGGAGCTCGCGGCGTACGCCAGGACCTGTTCCGGGAGCCAATCGTCGGCGAAGGCAACTACATTGGTCACCACCGGTCGGCCGACTGTGAGCGTGCCGGTCTTGTCGAACACGACAGCATCGACGCGGCCGGCAAGTTCGAGGTGCGACCCGCCCTTGATGAGGATGCCGCGGCGGGCACCGTTTCCGATGGCCGCACTGATAGCGGTGGGTGTGGACAGACCGACTGCACAGGGACACGCAACGAGCAGCATTGTCATGGCGCGCCGCACATCCCGTGTGACGATCAGTGTGAGAGCCGAGAGCAGGAAGGACGTCGGCACGAAGCGCCGCGAGAAGTTCTCGCCGACGGTTTGAATCGGTGCTCGATCTTCCTGAGCTTCTTCCACCCGCGAGATGATGCGGCCGATTGCGGTGTCCTTGCCGACGGCAGTGGCGCGTACGACGAGGCGTCCGCGTACCACGACCGACCCGGCGTGAATACGTGCGCCCGGAACGACGGACACGGGCAGCGTTTCTCCGGTGATGGCCGATTGATCGACGATGGATTCACCGTCGACGACGATGCCGTCGACCGGGGATGCAACGTGGTCGTACACGACGACCTCGTCGCCGACGGTCAAGGACTCGGTGTCGACGGAGATCTCACTGCCGTCGGCCAACCGTATCCATGCGGTGTCCTGAGTCCCGCCGAGGAGGTCGGCAATGGCGCGTCGGGTCCGCCGAAGGGTCAACTCCTGCAGATACTCACCGATGTTGAGCAACCAGAGGACGGTCAGTGCGACGACGTTCTCGCGCAGAACCAAGCTGGCTACGGTCGCGGCCGACACCAGAGCGTCGGTGCCTGCGCCCTTGTTCCCCGTGATCGACCGGAGGGCACCCTTCAGGAACGGGTATCCGGTGAAGACGGTGGCTCCCGTGGCCACGAGCCGACTGGTGGGACCCAGAATCGGCGGACGTCCGAGTCCGTAGCGACGGATGCCCAGCAGAACCAGCGCGGCGCCGCCGACGGCCATGCGGAGAACTTCGGCGCTGGCGATGTCGGCGGACCGTGGAGTGCGGTCCGGCACGGCGGACCGAGCCGTCGACTTGCCCTCCTGGACCGCGGCGATAACGGCATCGCGGTCGACCCGAGTACGAGACACCCACACCACGACGGAGCCGGTACGCGGATACGCATGCGCTGCACGGACACCGACCACTTTGTCGAGGGCGTTCTCGATTGCCACTGCCCGGCCCGGGCTCGAACGGAGCCAGGGAACGTCGAATCTTATTCGTCCTGCCGCGTCGGACAGCACACGAATGTCAGCCGACGACGTTGCTGCCGATGTGCTGTTGCCCGCCCGGTTCGGGGCGAAGTCGATGACGTCGGATTCGGTCGCCACGGTCAGTGGCTGTGTCCGTGACCGGTCTCGCCGACAGCGGGCGGCGGAACTTCTTCCCCGAGTCGTTCCTTGGCCTCGGCGACGACGTCCGATACCTGCAGACGTGCCGATTCGGCACCCTCCTCGGCCTTGCGCACACCGCGAAGGCCCCACTCGGTTGCGGTCACAGCCGCTCCCCTGATGGGTGCTTTCGCGATCAGGGTTCTTGCGCCGTTGTACGCCGCGACGCCGACTGCTCCCGTGACGACGGTGGTCAGTGCCTTCGACAGAAGTATCTGGAATGCCATTCGTTCACTATATGACGGGCGTAGGCGTGCTGTCCCACCTGTGTGCTGGCGTTTCTCGTGTGCGAACGTGCGCATCGACGCATGCGGAATGCCCTGCGGACTGGACCGTGCACAAGCGGCGGTTCGCGGTGTTGTGATCTGTCGGCCGACATTCTCGGTCGGGGACGCGCACCGGACGGGTGGGGATATTCTTGGGATGTGCCCAGCGTTCCCAGTGTCCTGTGCGTTCACGCTCATCCCGACGACGAGGCACTGTTCACCGGCGGGATTCTGGCGCGAAGCGCTGCGGCGGGTGCACGCACAGCCGTGGTGACGTGTACGTGGCGTGACGGCGAGGAACGTGTCGAGGAACTGCGCCGTTCTCTCGAGGTTCTGGGTGCTGGTGAACCTCGCCTGCTCGGCTACACCGACAACGCCCTGTCAGGCGGTGTCCTCTTCTGTGCTGCGCCGTTCGACGAGGCGGTCGGCAAACTCGTTGCGCACATACGATCGTTTCGGCCCGACATCGTGGTCACCTACGACGGATTCGGGTCTTACGGACATCCGGATCATGTTCACGCGCACAGGGTGACACTGGCTGCGTTCGAAGCGTCCGGTTACGAGCAGCTGTTTCCCGAGGCCGGCGAGCCGTGGCGTCCGGCCCATCTGTGCTTCGCGACTTTTCCTCGAACCGCCATCGAGTCGAAGTGGCAGACCCTGTTCGGAACGGCGGCCCCGGCCCCCGGACCAGGAGTCCCCGGCATTGCCGACAGTGACGTCGACCTGGCGATCGACGTCAGCGCCTGGTTCGACACCAAGTGGTCGGCGTTCAGCCAACACCGTTCCGAGATCGAACGCGGTGGTGGTGCGTCGCAGTTCGCGAATATGGACGTTGCGACTCGTCGGGAAGCGCTCGGTACCGAATGGTTCGTTCATCGAGCGCCCGTCGGGGTCGACCCTGCAAGGGATCCGTTCCTGCCTCGCTAGGATTCCGTCGTAGCAGCACACCGCGTGGATAGCCGAATCACTCTGCAGCGCACCGGATATCGAGTCGACCGCGTTCTTGGTCCGGGTGCGGTCGGGACATCGGCGCGTACGGTGGACGATGTATCTGATCAGGACTCGACGTGGGGGCGTCGGTCGATAAACGAACCGGAGATTCTTCCCGTGGACTGGGACGACGAGCGCCGGAAGGCGCGGTTGATCGAGACTCGATGGGGACGCGATTGGCGAGTACTGGGGAGAACGCGTCGGTGCCTGCTTCGCGTGTCGCTCGCGTCGATTCCATTGCTCGTCCTGTTCGGTGTGTACTGGCGTGTCGATGTCGCGCCGGAGCAACGGCGCCTCGCCGACACCCGCCCGAGCATCGACGAGATCTACGGGCCACGTGATCCCGCGGACGCCACGACGGCTGTCGTGGACCTGGTCGGCTTGGGTAATCTCGATGCGGCGCCCACGGCGGCGACTCTGCCTGCGTTGGCGGACCTCGGCCGGGTCTGGTCCGTTCGGTACGACAATCGTGGCCTCGACACGCGGGTGATCAGCGACCTCATCGACAGACGCGCAACTGCTGTAGGAGTGAGCAACATCGTTCTCGTCGGACACAGCATGGGTGGAGTCGTCGCACTCGAGGCTGCGCAGCATCTGTACGAGGACTCCGACAAGACCGTGGGGGGTGTCGTGCTCGATTGCACACCGGTCGACCTGCACGCTGTCCGAGAGGCCAGTCGAGACGCGGGCGAGGACTTGCTGCGGTGGATCGGATGGTTGCCGGGGGCGCGTGAGAGCCGATCGCTACGGACGATCGTCGAGATGGCTGCGCGACAGGACAGGTTCGTGGACACACAGTCGTCGTGGCTCCCGCATATCGAGTGGGAGGAGGCTGCTTCGGCGTTCGACGAAGTGATGCGCGACAAGGTGTTGAATCCGTCGGCGGCCAGCAACGGTTTCATCGAATCGCAGTTCAAGACAATTGTCGCCTCCGGTGCTCTGGACAACCTCGACGCGTTGTCGGACGAAGTCGACGGCAAGACCGCTCCGGCGATCGTGTTCTTGCGTCCGCGGGACGGGGCTGCGGACACCGTGGTCGACGTCGACTATTCCCAACGCATTCTGTTCGAGCGATCGGGAGGGCCCGACGGAAACCTTCGCGTGGTCCGCATGCCGGGTACCGGCCACGCCAATCCGCGTCAGGCTGCCGACATGTACAACTCGGCGATCACGACGCGGGTCGTGCCGATGGTCGACGCCAGCAGTTCGCGCGCGTGGAAGTCCTCGGCCGGACCCGACCCCACCGAGCGGGGTGAGGTGTCACCGCGGTGAGTTTCCGGTTGCCGTCATCCGGACCTCGGCACCTCGGAGTGCGGGCGCTGTCGCGGATGTGACCCAGGAAGGAACGTCCTGCGGAGCGGTTCCCGTTGCTCCGCCGTAGATCACGGCGAGCGTGTCACGTTCGAAATCCGAGCCCGCGTAGGACACCGGCGTCTGCTCGACGATGCCCGGCAGCGGCGAGTACTGCGGCGCAGGCAGTTCCGGAACATCCTGCGGTCCGGGGTTCCTCGACGGCACCTGGTAGGAACCGTCGTTGACCGATCCGCCCGGGTACTGCGGGAAGAACTCACCGGCGGCAGCGTCCGCCGGAGCGTGGCATGTCGGTCCACGGTCGTCGAAGAAGCGCGGCTCGTCCTGATTAGGCAGGTACCGTCCACGTGGATTGATGAGTGGCATGTCCACGTTGATGCCGCGGTACTCGTCGCCGACGCCGATGACGTCCTGCGCGCGTTGCACCACCGGCACGAAATTGGCGAACGTGCACCCGAACGACGGCGAATACTGCGCCAACAACTCCAGCGCCTCACGCGAATCCGCCGAGATCCGAATCAGATTGTCCGCGTTGGCCTGCAGAAAATCTGCCGTCGACGCACTCGTCGCCGTCAACGACGAGATCAACGTATCCACCGCCGGACGCTGCTCGACCAACGTGTTCCCCGTGACCGACAGATTGTCGAGCGCATCGATCAACTGCGGACCCGCATCGGCATACGTCTGCGAGAAATCCGCCAACCCACGCAGATCCTCCTGAATGTTCGGCAACTCGGTGTTCAGACCCTTGAAGATCGTGTCCAACCGATCGATCGTCAACCCCAACTCCTGACCACGACCACTCAGACCCTGCGCCAACGCACCCAACGTACTCGCCAGATCCTGCGGCGGAATCGCTTCGAGCAACGGCAGCAAGTTGTCCAACAACTGACCGACCTCGATGGCACTGCCACTGGTGTCCTGCCTGAGCACGGTCCCGTCGGTGATCGGCGACGCCGTGTCGTTCTCGGGAATCTGCAACGCCACGTACCGCTCACCGAACAACGTCTTGGGCAACAACCGCGCCGTCGCGTTCGACGGAATCAGATCGGCCTTGTCCGGATCGATCGCCAACTTCGCCGTCACCACACCGTCGACCGACGACGCCGACCGCACTTCACCGACGATCAAACCGCGAACCTTCACATCCGCGTTGCTGGGCAACGCATTACCCACCGAATCGGTCACCAGGTCGATACTGACGACTTTCTTGAAAGTCTTGCTGTACGAGGTGACCGACCACGTCACGAACACGATGATCATGAGAAACAGCAGCAGTCCCAGCAGCCTGCGCTTCACCGCGGAGGTGGATTCGATCATTGTTCGGAGCTTAATGTAACCGGCGGTAACGCCCACTACGCGGCGACGGTTACCTGCATCACCTGCACGAGGGCCACGTGCTGCGCATCACACTCACGGTGTCGGTTACCGCGGGTACGGTCGCTGAACCGGTCACGTCCATTCGGGAGTGACGCCTACCGTTCGACGGGCGGCGTTGTCGGCCGCGGGACCTCGTCGGACACAGGGGTGGACGGAATCCCTCCGAGGGCGCGTGGCACCAACCACATCGTCAACGCACCGAACATGATCAATATGTTCGCCCACTGAAGAAGCGTGGCGGCGCTGTCGAGCGGAATCACTCGGTCCAGCACCTGAATGTTCATGGCGATTCCGTGAACGACGACGAGCACCCACAGTCGCCGGTACTTGAAGTACACCCATACTGCGGCCGCTCCCCACAGTGCGGCCCACACGAAGCCGCCGCCGCCGAAGAACAGGTACAGGAGGCCTCTCATGCACCCGGCGAGGATCATGACCCACCCGATGGGTATTCGACCGACCAAGAGCAACACAGGAAGTGCTGCCAGCAGTGGTTCTTCACGTAGTCCGGCGGACAGGGCGGTGAGCACTGCCAACGCCGGAGATTCGACCACTGCCGGCACCGAGAAATCGAACCGCGCCACCGAGAGTCGGTCCAGCACGAGAGCGAGGGCCGACGCGGCGGCGATCGCGGCACACCAGGCGACTGCTGCGTCGACGGCCGTTCCTTGCCTGCGCGGTAGAAGTTCCCCGATGTCCGATCGCCGTAGGTAGGCGACCGCGGTGATCGCGATCGTGCCGAGTGCGAGCTGTACAACCAGCACCGCGAGGTCGGCGGCTTGATCTCGGACGCTCAGGATCGGCATCGGTGCGTTCGGATCGCGCAATCGCCAGAGAGCGCCGAGGATGCTGACCGAATACACGGCCGTCCACAGCGACACCAGGACGACCACCAGCGCGCACGTGACCGCCGGGTTCGGGCGATACCAGTCGGCGGCGCGCCCCCACATGCGAGACATTCTCGACCCCGCCTTCGCTTCGTGTCGTCCGCGTCGCTCGGTAGGTGCTGCGCGGTCCGGCCTGTGTCTACCACGAGGGACACGGTCACGACGAGGTGGCGGAGGCCGAAACGCTGGTTCGGGCGAAGGATGCGACGAGCAAACCAGCGGCGACCAACGCTGCTCCCGTGAGTGCGAGGCCACCGAGGCCGAGCCACGGCAGAACGATGCCTCCCACCCCGGCACCGCCCGCGATCCCCACGTTCGCCGTCGCGTTGATCCACGCGCCTGCGGTCTCCGGTGACGTCGGTTCTGTTCGGACTGCGGCGGACTGGTACATCGACGGAACTCCCCCGAACGCACCGGACCACACAGCGGTGCACACGAGAAGCGGCAACAACCACAGGTGTGTGCTCCCGACTGCCACGATCGATGTCGCGACGAGACCGAGCACCACGAGCATCGTTCGGCGCGGACTGCGGTCGAGCGTACGTCCGGTGAGCCACAATCCGAGCACGCCGCATGCTCCGAGGATCAAAAGCACCGGTCCGAGCGCGGATTCGACGACTCCGGCATTCAGAAGCAGGATGCTGATGTAGGTGTAGACGGTGTAGTGGCCGAGGAAGGTGAGCGCGTTGGAAGTCACCACGACCGAGAGACTGCCGTGGCCGCGAGACTTTTCGCGTCGGCCCGCGTCGCCGGGGACTGCAGGGAGAAGGATTGTCACGGCGACGACGGTGGCGGCGGACAGCACGGCAAGTACCACGAAGGACGATCGCCATCCGATGGCATTGCCCATCGATGTCGAGATCGGCACTCCCAGTACATAACCGGCCGTGGCACCAGCTGCAGCGATCGCCAATCCCCTGCCGAGGTTCGCCGGTCCGACGAGTCGGGGCACGTACCCGATGCACAGAGAAAAGAACAATGCGTGCGCGACGCCGCCGATGCCGCGACCGAACGCAAGCCATTCGAGTGAGTGCGACAGGGCGACGACGAGGTTGCTGACGACGTATCCGCCGAGCGTCGCGACGAGAATCGGTTTACGTGGCAACCGGCGTGTCCAGATGGTCATCGGCACGGCGAGAAGCGCCACAAGACCCGCGTACAGGCTCACCAGAAGGCCTATCGACGATTCCGCGACGCCGAACGATCGGCCCATCACCGGGAGCAGCCCCACCGGCAGCATCTCGGTGGTCACCGCCAAGCACGACGCCAGCGACAGGGACAGCAGCCCCTTCGTATTGGTGCGCAGGCCCCCGTCGGTTCGCGTGCTCGTGTCTCCGGTCGACATCGGACGTAATATACTCAATTGTTGAGTTTAATCAAGTGAGAAGATGATCCGCGATGGCAACTACTTCCGATACGTCTGCGCGCGCTCGATGGCTCGGCGCGGCCCAGTTGACGGCCGTCGTACGCGCGAACCCCGGCATCACCAGGGTCGAAGCTGCTCAGCGTCTGGGCATCGGGAGCGGAGGGGCAACCGAGCTCGTCGCCCGACTGAAGCATGCGCGCATCCTCGACGAAACACCGGCGAAGACACGCGGCCGCGGTCGTCCGACGACGGTCCTCGGACCGCACCCCCAAGGTCCGCTGGTACTTGCTGCGGAACTCCGCTCGAGCGATTGGCGGCTGGCTGTCTCCGACATCTTCGGAGATCCGGTCATCGTGTCGCGCGCTCCTCGCTCGCGGCCGGATCCCGACGAGGTGCTGGCGGGTATGGCCGAGGAGATCGAGCGCATCCACCTCGAATCCGACGGCAGGGTCCGCGCGGTATCCCTTTCCGTGGCAGGCACGGTCAGTGACAACACACTCGTTCAGTTCACGCCGCGGGGCTGGACGGATGCAGACCTCACACCGATGACGGCGGGGCTTCCGTCGGATGTGGCGTTCCTTGTCGGGAACGATGCAACGTTGGCCGGGTTGGCAGAGGCGAGAACAGGTGCGGCCAGAGGAGCGTCGACGGCTCTGCATCTGATCATCGCCGTCGGAATCGGCGGGACGCTCGTCGTCGACGGCACGCCGACCACCGGTGCCCGCGGCGCGGCGGGCGAGTACGGCCACATACCGTTCGGAGACCCTGCCGTGCAGTGCCCGTGCGGCGCGCGGGGTTGCTGGGATCTGTCGATCGACGGGCGCGCACTGGCGTCGTCGATCGGCGACGCTCCCCCGGCGGATCCGGTTGGCTACGCCCGCGACCTCGTGGCGAAGCTGGACGCCGGAGACAGCGGACTCGCCCCTGCGTTCGACTGGGTCGCCGAGTCCCTCGGGCGCGGGATCGCCGGCTTGGTGAACTTGCACGACCCGGAGGTCGTCACGCTCGGCGGCCTCGCTCCTGCCCTTCGAGGCGCAGCGCAGGACAGTTTTCGCCGCGCGTACGTCGAGGGCCTCATGTCCTTCAGAAAAGCCGCTCCCCCCGAGGTTCTCGACGGGGTACACGGCGACGACGGCCCGCTGTACGGGGCCGTGCACCGAGGAGTGGACCACATCACGACGGATATCTCCCTCGCGGAGTGGTCCACCCTCGGACTCGGGTGAAGCGGGTGTGTCAGATGCTGGAGCGGTCGACCATGTCGACGGCGACACGCTCACCGGACTCGAGCGACTTCACGCCTGCTGCACAGACGGCTGCAGCCGCGTAGCCGTCCCATGCGCCGGGTCCGTCGATGTAGTTGCCGGTCTCGGCGCCTGCCTTGACGGCGTTGACCCACCGCTGGATCTCGGTGTCGTACGCCTGTCCGAAACGCTCCTTGAACGACGGAGTGATCGTGCCACCCCAGTTGCCGGGCTTCGTCTTGCGCACGAGGCCGACGTCGAGGCCGATCTGCGCGCTGCCCAGTTCTGCGACGACCTCGGTGCGAACCTCGTACGCAACGCCGGTGGTGACGAACACCTCGGCGTCGACGTGGCGTCCGGACTCGGTCGCGAAGATGGCGATCTGCGGATCCTGTAGGCCTTCGGGTGCATTCGCGTTCGCCGACGGCTTGATGATCTGGACCGACGTGATCTCCTCGTCGAGGAGGAAGCGGGTGACGTCGACCTCGTGCACCAGTGAGTCCTTGACGATCATCGCGCTGTCGAAGTTCGGCGGCACGGCGGGGTTGCGGTGCGCGCAGTGAACGACGAGCGGGCGGCCGATGTCACCGGAGTCGATGAGCGCTTTCAGCTCTGCGTACTCGTTGTCGAATCGACGCATGAAGCCGACCTGGATGAGGGTCTTACCCAGGGCTGCTTCGGCTTTCACGACGGCGAGTGAGGTTTCGACCTCGGTGGTCAGCGGCTTCTCGCAGAGGACCGGCTTGCCGTGCTCGAGGCATGCGAGGAGCTGCTTCTCGTGGGTGGGTCCCGGCGTCGCGAGCAGGACGGCGTCCACCTCGGGGTCGGCAATGGCTTCGAACGGGTCGGCCACGGCACGAGCACCAGGGATCGTGGCTGCCAGTTCCTCGGCCTTCTCGGTGAAGTAATCGTTGACCACGGCCACACGCGCGCCGGCGATCTTGTTGGTGATTCTTCCGACGTGGTCGGCGCCCATCATTCCGACACCGAGTACGGCGATGCGGAGTTCGTTCGACATTGAAGATCTCTTTCGTCAGGGTGCGGCGGGCGCGTTACTTGAAGGTGACGGAGGGAATTCCGCAGGAGCTCAGGTACTTCTGGGTCCTCTGCGCGATGGGCAGCGGCACATCGGGAGCGCACGGGTACATGTCCTGCTCGACGATTGCGAAGATGTCCGCGGTCAGCTTGCCCTCGTCGGCAAGGCGCTCGATGGTTCCGAGCAGCGGCGGCATGTCCGGGATTCCCAGCGGCGGCTCGGTCATCGCGCCGAGCTTGCACGCCTCACCGAACGGAAGATCCTCGGCTTCGACCTTGGCCCGGACCTCGACGTTGACCTGCTTGAGGTGGAGGTATCCGATGCGCTCGGGAGCGCGCTCGATGATGGCGATGTTGTCGCCGCCGCAGTAGCTGATGTGGCCGGTGTCGAGGCACAGGTTCACGAACTCGCTCGACGTTCCGTCGAGGAATCGGTAGACGTTCTCCTCGGTGTCGACGTGGCTGTCGGCATGCGGGTGGTACTGCGCCTTGACGCCGTACTGCTCGAACATGCGCTTGCCGAGCTCGTTCATTCCCTCGGTCTTCTTGCGCCACTGGTCTGCGGTGAGGTTGCGGTCCTCGAGAACGGCGCCCGTGCCCGGGTCACGCCACATCTCTGGGATGACGACGACGTGTTTGCCACCGACCGCAGCGGTCAGCTTGGCGACGTCCTCGATCTGGGTCCAGACCGCATCCCAGGAGTCGTCCTGGTGCAGGTGTTCGAACACGGTTCCCGCCGAGAGCTTGAGGTTGTGTGCCGCCAACTCGTCGGAAAGCTGCTTGGGGTCGGTGGGCAGGTATCCGAAAGGACCGAGCTCGATCCACTCGTAACCGGATGCCGAAACCTCGTCGAGGAATCGGGTGTACGGCGTCTGCTGCGGGTCTTCCGGGAACCACACGCCCCACGAATCCGGTGCAGATCCAACGCGGATCACGCTCATGGTTGTCCTTTCGAGAAGTCTCGGTGCGCGCCTCGACGCGCTTCCGAGGAAGAGCTGGATCTGACGCGCGTTACTGACGCGCTTCAGTCGTTTACTATGATGATCCACTGTGTGATTGTCAAGACATTCTGAACGCCGCTTCGTACGCGGTCACTTTCCAGGGGGACACCGTGCATCCATCGCCGGAATCAACGCCGCATCGACGTCCGACGATGGCCGATGTCGCCGAGCGTGCGGGTGTGTCGCGGACACTTGTGTCGCTGATCTTCAGCGACAAACCGGGTGCTTCCCAGGAGACACGCGACCGAGTCCTCGCCGCGGCCGACGAGCTCAGTTATCAACCGGATCGGGCGGCACAATTGCTCGCTCGTGGCCGGAGCCGCACTCTCGGAGTGTTGACCGACGTGAAGCAGACGTTCCAGGCCGAGATGCTCGGGACCGTCTACGACGCCGCCGAAACCGCCGGATACGACGTGTTGTTGTCGGCCAGCGGCCCGACTCGCGACGAACGCAAAGCGATCGAGGCCTTGCTCAGCCACCGGTGCGAGGGGCTGATTCTGTTCAATCCGCTCTCCGATTCCGAGTACCTGCGGTCCGTCGCGGCCAGAGCCGTCCTGACGATCGTGGGCCGCAAGATTCCTGCCCGTGGGCCCGATTCTCCCCCGGTCAACACGGTTCGTTCTGCGGACAGCAGAGGCATCCGTGCGTCGGTCGATCATCTCGTCGAACTGGGGCACTCTCGCATCGTCCATGTCGACGGCGGTGATCACGCTGTGTCGGATGCGCGCAGACGCGCCTACGTCGCGTCCATGCGAAGGCACGGACTCGATACGTTCGCCCGCGTCGTGGGCGGTGCGCACGACGAAGAAGCAGGCGCCGCTGCTGCGCGATCGTTTCTGTCCGAGGCACAGCTTCCGACGGCGGTCATGGCAGGCAACGACCGATCGGCGCTGGGCATCATGGACGAACTCACCCGGGCGGGGGTGTCCATTCCGGGCGACGTGTCCATCGTCGGCTACGACGATTCGCCGTTGTCGCGGCTGGCGCGTATCGACCTGACCACGGTGCGCCAGGACGGCGAGGAATTGGCCAGGAGGGCACTCGAGTTCACCGTCACCCGGCTGGACGACGATCGGACCGAAGGCTTCGAGTGCGTCATCGAACCCGAGCTGGTCGTTCGATCGACGACGGGTCCGCCCAGGAGCGAGGGATCCGACGGTACCGCCGACTATCGCGGCGCCTGAGAGCTTGGTCACACATCCGCTCCACGGTTTGCCGTGGTCGTGCGTGGGCTACCCGACGACACAGTGCCTGGCACGACAGTTGGCACCGATCGGAACCACCCACTCGACCAACAGGAGCGCACGATGGCTACACCCACCCTGCTCGCGCAGCTGCGAGCCCTACTTCAGCTGACCAACACCGAAATTCAGGTCGCGGAAACCCGTGTGGCGCAGGCCCGCACGGATGCCGTCCGTACCGAACTCACACAGAACGCCGCGAACGGGCGCGAACGTGCGGCCGCCATCGAGTCGGAGTTGCGTGATCTCGGCGGGCTTCCCGACATCGTCGGGCCTCTCGTGGGTCGGACGCTTGCATTGTTCAAGACGCTCGCCGAGCAGGCCCAGCCGTTCGACGAGGCGCTTCTGGGCGACCTCGCTCTGGAACACCAGCTGGTCAGTCGCTCCAAGTACATCAAGGCGCTTGCGACGGCGGATTCCGAGCGGAGCGTCGTCCAACTGGCAGACCGTCTCGTTCGTGCGCACTCGGCCACGGTCGAGTGGCTGGAGACAGTTCTCGCCGAGGAAGCACTCGGAGGCCCCGTCGCCCTGCGCAGGACACCGCTTCAAGCGGCTGCCGGTGGGGCCGTTAAGATCGTGAACGCGCCCGCGACGTGGTCTGCTCGGGGCATCGACCGCGCACTGGATGTCGCCCGATCCACACCGAATCGTTTGTCCGAGCTGTTGGGCCGCGGCGCGCATGCGGGCGACATCGCCGCTCGAACGCTGTCGGCGAGCCGCGACGCGGCATTGGAGGCTGCGGAGGACGTCGTGCGCGAGGAAGGTGTCGACGGCGTCGCCGACGCCATCCACTCTGCACGTTCCGCCGCAGGCGTTCTGGACGCCGACGAGCTACCGATCGACGACTACGAATCCTTGAACGTCGCGGAAGCCGTGGCAGCGATCAAGGACTCGAGTGATCCGAAGGAGCTTCGGACGATTCTCGCGTTCGAGGAAGCACACAAGAACCGCCACGGTGTGGTCTCCGCGACGCAGACGAGACTGGCCGCGATCGCCGGTTCCATCATCGCCGTCGACTGATACTGCGGTCCGGCCCCACTTCTGTTGGGGCCGGGCCGTTGTCGGGCCCTGCGCTCACGCGCGCGTGACACGCGGCGGAAAGGTCTCCTTCAGCCCGCTGGGCCCGATGCCTCGGTCGAGCGCGACGAGAAGGACCAGGCATCCGATTCCGGACAGAATCAGTGCAACGCCGAAGACTGCCGTGAACCCGAATGCGTCGCCGACCACGCCGGCAGCGAGCCCTGCAGCACCCTGCGAGAACACCACCGCACATGCGACCAGTGTGTAGTCGGCTCCTGCGAAACGCTTGTCGGCTGCATCCATCATCAGTGCGAAGATCGCGACGGTCGCTGCGCCTCCGAGTACGTGCTCTGCCACGCTCGCAGTGACGAGGAGTGGAAATCCGCCGACGCCCAACGATGCGACCACATAGAGTGCCAGACTTGCGGTTTGAGTGACACCACCGACGAGCAGTGACCGCCGTCGTCCGTAGCGCACAGACAGCCACGCGCCGAGTGCAGCGCCGCCGAGCGCCGCCACCGAGGACAGTCCCCCGTCGACGAACGCGATCTGGGCGAGAGTCAGGCCGCTGTCGGACATGAAGGGGCCGACGAGCGCCGAGCCCATCGAGTTACCGAACTTGAACAGCGCGACGAGCCCGATGAACGCCACCATCCCCGGGCGTCGCAGCCTGGCCAACCATCCGATGGTCAGGAGCGAAGCCCGCACGAGCGGGCCCGCTTCGGATTCGTCGGTGGTGTCCACGTCGGCTTCGGCCAGTGGTCGACGGGCGAACAGGACCGGAATCGTCGTGGCGATCAGCAGCACGGACATCGTGACGAACAGCGCGCGCCATCCGGCGAGCGAGAAGAGCCACAGCAGCAAACCTCCCCCGCAGATCATTCCGATCCGGTATGCACCGACTTGAATTCCGTTGCCCACGCCGCGTTGTCGGACACCGAGGAGTCGGACGGCGAGGCCGTCGGTGACGATGTCCTGAGTCGCGGACAGAACGTTGACGAGGAAGATTCCGACGAACAGCCAGCGCAGGCTCGTGGACAGTTCGAGGAAGGCCATTCCCAGGGCCACGGCAGCTGCGCCCAGTTGCAGGCCGAGCAACCACCGTCGCCGGGTGCCGTAGCGATCCACGTACGGTGCCCACAGGAACTTCAGTGCCCAGGGCAGGAACAGGAACCCGGTCGCGCTGATCTTGACGAGGGAGTATCCGGACTCACGCAGGACGACCGGCAGCGCAGTGGTGAAGAATCCGTAGGGAAGACCCTGGGCGAAATAGAGCGCGGTGAGCAGCGTGAGAGTGCCGACCGTGAACGAAGTCCCCCGCAACGCGAACGTCATGACCGACATCGTGTCAGACATCGGAGTGAGGCAGGGATCGAGCACGCCGTTGACAGTTTGAACTCTAACGGTTAGATTTCTAACTATGACCGGACCTGACGTCAATCTCACCAGCACTCTCGACCTACTGAGGTGGATCGGATGGGCTCAGCAGCAGGCCGGCCTCGACTGGATTCGTGAACGCGACCTCGGTCACCAGCAAAGTTTCGTCCTCGGTTACCTGACCAGGTCGCCCGGGGCGATCCAGCGGGACATCGCGAACATGACACGGACCACGCCCGCCAGTGTGTCGAGTCTTCTGCAGGGACTCGAGGCACGAGGGTTGATCGAGCGGCGTCCCGATCCGACGAACGAACGCATCAAACGGGTCTACGCCACAGAATCCGGCAGCGCACTGATCGCCGGATTCGACGACGCGATGAGGGCGATCGAGGACAAGCTCCTCGGGCCGCTCGACGACGACGAACGAACCACTCTGCACACGCTTCTGAGCAAGGTCACCGCAGAGCTCGCGCCCCCGTCCCGCGACTGACCGACCTCGCCCCCACCTCCGACGCATCGACGACGCCGATGCGTCGACCGACCGTGCCCGCGTACCGCGTTGTCGGACAGGGCTTTCGCACCCATGCCCGGATCCCAACCATGCCCGGATCCCACCGCTGCACACGAGGAGTTGCCATGAATACCTCCACCGCCTCTACCGAGAACGTCACCGAGACCGAAGGTTCGAACCGGTGGTATCTGTCGTCCGCACCGATTTTTCGTGCGCTCGTGCACTTGTGTATTCCGATGGCCGCCGCGCTGATCGTGACCGCGGTCTACAACGTGGTCAACGCAGGGTTCATCGGTTCGCTCCACGACGCCACACTCCTCGCTGCCGTCACCCTCGGTTCACCGGTTCTGGGAATCGTGATGGCCGTGGGCGGAGTGTTCGGCACCGGCGGTAGCGCGTTGATCTCACGGCTGCTCGGAGGGTCCGAGGCCGATCCGTCGAAGGCCGGAGAGATCAAGCACGTGGCCTCGTTCTCGGTGTGGGGAGCTGCCGCGGTGGGTGGCGTGATCGGTGCCGCCGGAGTCGTTTTCGTCGATCCACTCGTTGCGATGCTCGGCGCGCAGAGCAACGAGGTCCATGCCACGACGGCGTTCGTGGTGGTGCTGCTGGTGTTCGTTCCGGTGCTGACGACGTCCTTCTGCCTCGAGCAGCTGGTGCGAGCAGAGGGCGCGACGCGGCAGGTGATGACCGGTCTGATCCTGTCGACCGTCGCGAACGTGGTGTTCGACGTACTGTTCATTCTCGTACTGCACTTCGGTGTCGCCGGTGCGGCACTGTCGGTCGGCCTCGCGAACGTTGTCACCGCCGTGTACTTCGTGACGTGGCTGTCACGGCACAGTGAACACGTCAGCCTCGCGCCGAGGCATGTGAGGCTGACGCGGTCGATCACCGGGCCGGTGTTCGGAATCGGCGTCGGTGAGCTGACTCAGGCAGGTTTCCTGGTGGTCACCTCGTTGGTTCTGAACAACCTCGCCGCTGCGTACGGTGACGGACCGCTCGCGGCCATGGGTGTAGCGGTACGCATTGCGCAGGTGCCTGAATTTCTCATCATGGGTGTCACGCTCGGTTGCCTGCCGCTGCTCGCCTACGCCTACGGCAAGGGTGATGCGCGGCGACTGTATGCATCGGTGCGGGGTGCCGGTGTGGCCGTCGGCGTCATCGCGCTGGTCTTCTCCGCTGCGGCGTTCGTGTTCCGCGAGCAGGTGTTCGCAGCGTTCGTCGCAGACACCTCGCTGCTCGCCCTCGGCGGTGTCGTGATCACGGCTCAGTTGGTGTCGATGATCTTCAACGGTGCCGCGGGACTGGTCACTACACTGTTCCAGGCAACCGGTCGCGTACTTCCGGCGACGATCATGTCGATGACGCAGGGTCTTGCGTTCGTCCCCATCGTCGTTCTCGGCAACCTCTGGTTCGGGCTGAACGGCATCATCTGGGCGCTGACCGTCAGTGAAGGTCTCGTGCTCGTCGCGGGCGTCGCTTTGTGGCTCGCCTCGCGAACCGCCATCGCACGAGGCCTGGACGAGGGTGATGCCGAACCGGCCGACGCCGTACTCGGTGCCGGTCAGGGAGAGATGGGCTGACGCAGAATCGTTCTGAGCCTGGACGGTTCGACCCGTCGTGCATCGCTCAGGTATATCTCGTGATGCTTCCCCGTCATCGACGCACCGGTTCGTGGGATGACGTCGTCGTGCATCGTCGCCAGGATTGCTGCCTCGTCGTCGTACGGGCCGACGTGCAGTGTCTGCACGCACCGGCCTTCGTCCAGCGTCATGGTTCGGATTCGCCGAAGACCCACTGGGTTACCTGTTCGCTCGACGGAATCTTGTGCGGCAGAAACTTTTTCGTCGTCGATCCAGTCGGGGATCAAGATCATCGCCGTCCACTTCCACTGCACCTTGTCTCGGGCGGTGGTGAAGGAGTTCATGTTCGGTGCCCACCAGAGCGCTTCGAGCGGCATGACGACGTAGTCGCGCCCGAGCTCGTTCTTGCTCGCGAATTTGATGGCGTAGGCGACGGGGAACAACGCTTGGAGCGCCTCTCGGTACTCCGGGGCGGTGTTGGGATCACCGGAACCGTCGATCGCGATGTACTGCAGGGGCGGGACCTCCACGACGTCGAAGCGCCCCTGCCGCGCGGAGTAGGTCGGGATCGTCTTCTTGAAGTCGACCTTCATCGCCTGCTCCCCTCGCGCCGTTCAGGTGGCCAGGGGATCACCGTACCGCCAGGGGTCCCTCGCGTGCGATCTTCTCGGTGGACCGGATACCCCCATGCGGGGGTAGTCGACTATGGCGCGCGTCACATAACGTCTCGATCCTGAACCGACCACCCTTTCGGCGCCGATTCCTGGAGAGACATGACATCACTGACACCCGACGACGCGGTCACCCGTCGAACCCCCGACGCGACACCGTCGTCCGCACCGCATCCGGTACCGACGACGAGTGTTCGCAAGGTCGCGGTCGCGAGCGGCATCGGCACGACCATCGAGTTCTACGACTTCTTCATCTACGGAACCGCCGCCGCACTTGTCTTTCCGACGGTGTTCTTTCCTGCTCTCGGCTCGACGGCAGGAACGGTCGCATCGTTCGCGACGTTCGCGGTCGCCTTCATCGCGCGTCCGGCGGGCGCAGTGCTCTTCGGCCACTTCGGTGACCGGATCGGCCGTAAGAAGACGTTGATCTCAACGCTCCTCCTCATGGGAATCTCCACCTTCGTGATCGGACTTCTGCCCGGTGCTGCCACGATCGGTGTTGCGGCGCCGATCATCCTGGTCGTTCTTCGGTTCGGACAGGGGTTCGCAGTGGGTGGTGAATGGGCGGGCGCAACGCTGTTGACCGCCGAGTACGCGCCTGCGAAGAAACGTGGCTTCTACGGTATGTTTCCGCAGCTCGGCCCGTCGGCGGCGTTCATTCTCTCGAGTGGGACGTTCCTCATCACCGGGGCGGTGTTCGGTGACACCAACGAGGTCTTCCTCGACTACGGCTGGCGAATTCCGTTCCTTCTCAGCGCGGTGCTGGTGTTGATCGGTCTCTACATGAGGCTGGCGATCGAGGAGACACCGATCTTCCGTGCGAACCAGGCAGAGGAAGAGAAGGTACAGGCCCGCGCGACGAAGCTCCCCGTGCTCGACGCGTGGCACGTGCAGAAGCGCGAGGTCCTGCTCGCCGCAGGTGCACTGGCATCGCTGTTCTCCCTCTTCTACATGGGCACCGCATATCTGACCAGTTACGGGACCAAGACTCTGGGATTCGACCGGCCGTTCGTACTGTGGACCGGAATCCTCGGGGCCGTGGTGTTCGGCATCGCAATCGGGCTGTCCGCGGTGTACTCCGACCGTGTCGGCCGTCGCCGCGTCATCATGGCGTCCTGCTCGGTGGCGATTCCGTGGACACTCGTCCTGTTTCCGCTGCTCGATACCGGCAACCCCGGTGCGTACGTGTTTGCGATGTGTGTGACTCTGTCCATTTTCGGTATTGCGTACGGTCCCACGGGCGCCCTGCTTCCCGAGCTGTTTCAGACCAGGTTCAGGTACACCGGAGCGGGACTCGGGTACAACCTGGCGGGTGTACTGGGTGGCGCGATTCCTCCTCTGCTTGCGGCCCCGTTGACCGCGCAGTTCGGCAGTATCGCCGTCGGCGTGATGCTTGCACTGCTGTCCGTTCTCAGCCTCGCCTGCACCAAGGCCCTCGTAGAGACGAAGGCTGTGGACATGACCTGACCCCCACGTAGCGGGTCGACTGCCCGGGGACGCCACCGACGGTGTCCCCGGGCCTTGTCCGTGTCTGTGTCGTCCCAGGTCAACGCCTGGCTGCGGCAAAGGCTGTCTCGAACGCGTCGAGAGCATCGTCGGAGTCTGCGGACGCCCATGCCTCGAGCCCCACGACCCCGGTGTAGCCGATGCGTTTCAGCGCGGACGCAATTGCGGCGTAGTTGATCTCTCCGGTACCGGGCTCACACCTGCCGGGCACGTCCGCGACTTGGATCTCACCGATGTACGGCAGAGCTTCCGTGACCGACTCGATCAGATTCCCCTCCCCGATCTGAGCGTGGTAGAGGTCGAGATTCAGACGAAGGTGGGGATGGTCGACAGCGCGCACCAGGGACAGGGTGTCCGCGGCGGATGCGAACGGTGTGCCGGGATGATCGACGGCGACGTTGAGATTTTCGAGCACGAACGTGCGGCCTGCCTTCTCCCCCAACTCCGCGAGCGTGCGCAACGTGTCGGCAGCCGTGAGCCACATCGTCGGTGTGACCACCTGTACGGGCCGTAGTGGCAGACCGCCCTCGCCGAGGCCGGTACCGTGCAGATTCAGCCGAGGGCATGCGAGACGGTCGGCAACGTCCAGGGACCGCGCGGCGGACGCGAGTATCTCCGCGATACCGTCGGGTTCGGTCAGGTTCCCGGTGAGATAGCCTGTCATGGAAGAGAATTCGGCCCCGGACGAGGCGAGAGCATCGATGTCCTTGTTCGACCAGTCCCAAATTTCCACCAGCAGGCCACGGTCGGATATGCGCCGAACTCGTTCGAGCATCGGCAGATCGAGATAGAGCATCTCCGCGCACGCGGCAAGGTCGACCCCGCCGATCATGCGTCGAACCCGGTTGCGTCGATGTCCACGGAGCGTGCGGTGGCTGCGCTCTCCATGGCCGCGAGTGCGACGGTCAGTGCTGTGCGCGCGTCCTGACCGGTCACCGGCGCATCGGTTCCCTCACGGATCGCATTCACGAATGCGACGAACTCACCCAGGTACGCGTCGCGCAGCAGATCGGTGTCGCGACGGGCAGTGTCGACTCCGATTCCGCCCGGACCGTAGTAGGTCATGTCGCTCGACCGTGCGTTGCCTGCGGTGACCATGCCGCCCGATCCGAACACTTCGGCGCGTACGTCGTACCCGTACAGCGCACTGAAGTTGGCCTCGGCAACAGCAATTGCGCCGTTGTCGAATTCGACGGTGACGACGGCAGTGTCGAGGTGGCCGTCGGCTTTCGCGTCGGGACGGATCAGCGCATCGGCGATTGCGGTCACGCGCGTGGGGCTCGCGCCCGGATTGAGGAACGCCAGTGCGTCGAAATCGTGGATGAGTGTCTCGAGGAAGATCGTTCCGGGCGGTATTCGTGCCGGATCGGCTGTGAATGGACCTGGATCGCGGGTCACCGACCTCAGAAGCTGAGGGGTGCCGACTCGTCCGGAGTCGATTGCGGCGCGAGCAGCGATCCAGCCGGCCGCGAAGCGGCGATTGAACCCGACCTGCAGCACCACGTTCGCAGCGCCGGCAGCGGCGATCGCTCGATCGGCGTCGGCCAGCGTGATGGCCATCGGCTTCTCGACGAAGACGTGTTTGCCGGCTTCGGCGGCCGCGACCACGAGCTCTGTATGCGTCCTGGCCGGCGTGGTGATGACAACTGCGTCGACGTCGGCGCGCGCGAGGATCGCCGCTGCGGATGTCTCCGCGATGTCGATGCCGAGTAGATCGGCCAGCCGTTCACCGCTCGGCGTCGGGTCCGCAATGGCGACGAGCTCGGCTCCGGGGACGTGGCGGGCGATGAGTTCGGCGTGGCTGGAGCCGATTCGTCCGGCACCGATCAGGGCCAGTCGAACTGAATTCTTCGTGGACATCGTTATTCCGTTCTGACGACTAGTACGTACTAGTAGTACGTTCCAGTGCAGACTAGGGCTACACCGGTCGACGGTCAACCACGTGGCGTCCGAGAGTGCTCTAAAGCGCTACCACCTTCCCGGCAGCTCTGGTTGCCGGCGAATCACAATCCTCGGGCCACTTCGTCTTCAGCTCCCGATGAACGTGGTGTCGGCGCCGATCGCAGACAGGAGTTCGACGTCGTGACTGATCATCAACACACCCATGCCGGCCGCATCCGCAGTTCGTTGGATCAAACGGACGATCGCCGCCGTGGTCGCGGCATCGAGCATGGCCGTGGCCTCGTCGCAGATCAGATACTTCGGTTGCTGCGCGAGAGCTCGTGCCACGCAGGCACGTTGAAGTTGACCGTCGCTGACCTGGTAAGGCTTCCTGGCCAGGAGGTCGGTGGTCAATCCGACACTGTCGGCGAGCTCGTCGACATCCGCGGCACGACGCGCGATCACAGCGGGTTGCTCGATGATCGACCGCAACGTCATGCGTGGATCGGTCGCCGATCGCGGAGATTGGAAGAGCAGCGCAACCTTCCGCCGCACATCGGGTGGGACGGAGAACCCCACCCCGCTCACGTCCACGCCGTCGATGCGGACGACACCTTCGCGCGGCGCGAGAAGTAACGCGAGGACTCGCGCCATGGTGGATTTGCCGGAACCGGACGGTCCCGCGAGACCGACGAGTTCGCCGGCAGGCACCGACAAGGACTGCCGGACGAGTACATCGTTCGTGCCGGGGTACGCGGCCGTGATATCCGATGCGTCGAGGCTCATGATGTCGCCTTCGTTCTGTAGGACCTGGCCCCGACGGTGATCAGCTTCGTCGGTCCACCCGAGAACATCGTGTCCGGTCGTCGGAGGTGGTACACGCACTCGTCGGGCAGGTCGGTCAGCTGCGGCGGTATTCCCGGCATCGGGTTCAGGCCACGGGACGGAAGGGCGTTCAGGAGGTCGCGGGTGTAGTCGTGCAACGGATCGTCTAGCACGGACCGAGCTGGACCCGTTTCCATGATGCGCGACGCGTACATGACGGCGACTCGATCGGCGACGGACGATCTGAGGAGGGACGACAGGTCGTGGGTGATGAGCAGGACGGCGGCACCGTTGTCCGCCGACCGACGCAGCAGTGCCAGCACGCGATCGGCGAGTTCGGTGTCGAGGTTGGCCGTCGGTTCGTCGGCGACGATCACCGAGGGATCCCCGACGAGCGCCCCGGCAATCGCGACCCGTTGCGCCATGCCCCCGGACAACTCGTGTGGATGGCAGTCCAGCGCCGCCGGGTCCAACCCGACTCGAAGGGCCAAGTCGTCCGCGGTGTGGGTGGACCCGAGCACCCGAATCGTTTCGTTCAGTTGTGAGCGCGCTGTCCGTACCGGGGTCAGATAGGACGAAGCCGACTGCGGAATCAGTGCAACGTCCCGTCCGCGGAAGGACTTGTCGGTGAACACGTCGACCGTCCGGGTGTCGGTCCTGACCGAAATCGAGCCCGTCACCGACGATTCCCTCGGGAGCATCGACATCACGGCAGACGCGAGAATCGATTTGCCACAGCCGGATTCGCCGACAAGCGCCGTGATGGTACCCCGTTCGACCGAGACGTCCACGTTGCTGGCCGCGTGCACGACGCCACCGCCGCGCACCGGAATCCTGACGGTCAGATTCTCGATCGTCAGAGCGCTCACAACCGCAGCTCCGATGGCACGGGTGGTGCGATCGACGAGCGCAAGGCCGAGCCCGCCAGCGCCACGGACATCGTTGCGAGCACGAGAATTCCCGCCGGAAACACCAGTGTCCACCATCCTCCGAGGAGCAACGAGCTTCTCGCTTCGGACAACAGAGTTCCGAGGCTCGGCTGGTGCGGTGGAAGTCCGAAGCCCAGGAACGACAACGTCGACTCGTGCCAGATCGCGTGAGGCAACAGGAGTACGACAGCGATCAGGGCTTGCGGCATCACTGCAGGCAGCAGGTGCCGCACTGTGACGTGACGTCGACTCGCGCCGGCGAGGATGGCGGCGTCGATGTAGGGCCTGCCCCTCAGTCCGAGTATCTCCGATCGAACGATGCGAGCGACCTGCGTCCAATGTGTGAGTGCGATCGACAGCATCACCGCGGTCGCACTGCCTCGGAACATCGCGACGATGACGATACCGAGCAGCAGATGCGGGAGCGCATTGACGGCGTCGGTGCCCCGCATGACGACCCGGTCGAACCAGCCACCACGGAGTCCGGCCGCTGCACCGACGGCGGTCCCGATCAGCGTGGCGAGCACCGCGCACGACGCGGCGATCAGGAGGGACGTCCGTATCGCGCTTGCGCTGCGTACGAACAGATCTCGGCCTGCCGAATCGGTACCGAACCAGTGCGAGAACGATGGCGCCAACCTTGCTTGCTCGAAATCGGTGATGCGATCGTCGACGCCGGACAACCAGGGAACGCCGACGGCGTACAGCGCGAGGAGCGAGAGAACGGCGACAGCGACGACCGAGCGTCGCCTAGCCATCGGTGTTCACCCGGGGATCCAACACGGCTGCGGACACGTCGGCGATCAGGGAGCCGAGCATGACCGCAACGGTCGTACCGACCGTCAGAACGGCCAGCAACGCCATGTCGAGATCCCGCGCGGACTGAACGAGGGCGCCTGCGATGCCGGGCCACGAGAACACTTCCTCGACGAGTACGGCTCCGACGACGAGCTCCGGTAATCGGGCTCCCACGACGTTGACGAACGGGGCGAGCGAGGCCGGGACGATATGTCGAGTCGTGACCGTCCGGCCCGGAATTCCTCGCGCGACAGCGCCCGCCACGAAGTCCTCACCACGAGAGGTCGATACCGATTCGCGCACCGCCAGCAGCAACCACGGTAGCTGTGACAGGGCGAGCACCGACACCGGAAGCGCGAGGTGTTCGAGCACTCCGACAGGAGTCGGGTCGGCACCAGCCTCGGTGAGTCCTGCTACCGGTAGCCATCCCAGTCCGAGCGCGAACAGCGCGATCGCGCCGAGAGACAGCACGTACGGCGGCACTCCTTGCACAGCTAGGCAGACTCCGGTCGTCACGCGGTCGAGCCATCCTCGGCGACGACTACCGGCAAGGACGCCGAGCACCAGCGCAAGGGTCGCGGCAAGCAGCAGACCGAGTCCTGCGAGCAGCAGAGTCCACGGGACGCGCTCCACCACCACCTGAGTCACTGGTTGTCCGAACGATCTCGACGTTCCCAGATCGCCGGTGAACACGCCCTGTACCCATTGTCCGTACGCGTCGTACCACGAACGGTCCAGACCGAGTTGTTCGGTGAGAACAGCCTTGTCCGCCTCCGATGTCGTGGTGTACCGCACACCCAGGTATGCCACGAGAGGATCGAACGGCGACGCCGCCGCAGCCGCGAACAGCCCGACCGAGACGGCCACGCAGACCGGCACCACGAACAGCAGTCGCCTACGCACCATGGCGACGATCGAACGCCGTCGGGCGTGGCGATCCCGCCGAGCCGTCACCCGTCGCCGAAGCAGTGTGGAGGTCACGGTGTTGTCGTCCAGGTCTGCAAGGACCACCATGGTCCCCACGTGACGCCGTGAGAGTGCGGCTCCAGAATCGGGCCCGACACTGTCCAGTCCGAGTCCTTCGCGACGTAGGTGTGATCGAGAAACACCAAGTACACGTACCCCGGATCCTCGACGTAGGCTCGCTGCATGTCGCGGTAGGCACGGTCACGCTCCGCGGTGTCCAGACTTCGACGCCCCCGCTCCAACGCAGCATCGACGTTCGCGTTCGAGTAATCGCTCGCGTTGTCGTACACGCTGCCGACATCGGGGCGAAGAAACACGGAGTTCAACGCGTTGTATGCCTGCGTGTCCGGGTCGTACGGTTCGGAACCACCGCCGAGGAGTGTCCCGTCGTACGAAATCCTGGTATCGATCCGGTCCCAGGACAACGCCTCCAGACTCACGTCGATACCGACCGCCGATGCGTCGGACGCGAAGGCCTGAGCAAGGTCTCGACGTACTGTGTCCGTCGAGTTGTACATGACGGTGAACGCCGCGCGGGTGCCGTTCCTGGCGCGCACCCCGTCCGCGCCGAGCCGCCACCCCGCGCCGTCGAGGACACGCGCCGCACTCCCGGGGTCGTACGAGAACACCGCCGACGGTTCGTACGCGTCACCGTAGACCTCCGGGATCGGCGTAGCCGCCGGCCGCCCGAACCCACCCAGGATGCCGTCGACCATCGATTGCCGATTCACCGCGAGGTTCAACGCCATCCGCACGGCCTCGTCCCCCGCCACCGGGTTGTCCGTCGGGAGGGACACCCCGCGCCAGTCCGCGGAAGTGTTGGACGCCAGCGACATTCCGTCGCGCACGCCGATCGACTCGGCGAGCAGCGGAGGAAGGTTCGTACCGTCGATCTCCCCGGCCGCCATGCGTTGGGCGCGCGTGTTGTCGTCCGGCACGTACAGCAGGGTCAATTTCTTCACCTCGGGCGCGCCACCGAAGTACTTCTCGTTCGCCTCGAATATCGCGCGGTCCGGTGTCAGGCCGACGAGAGTGTAGGGTCCGGTGCCGATCGGCGCGGTGTTGAGGCTCGATTCCGCAGCAAGCCCCGGCGTGGCCACCGATTCCGAGGGAACTATGCCGATCAGCAGTTTCGTGGGCAGCGCCGAGTACGGATAGGCGAGACGGAACTCGACCGTACTGTCGTCCACCGCAACGACGTCGCTGATCATGTCGAACGACGACCGCGCTTCCGAAGCCGATGCCGGGTCGAGGATCGCACGGTAGGTTGCCACCACGTCGGCGGCATCGAATTCCGAGCCGTCGGAGAACGTGACGCCGCCGCGCAGCGGCACCGTCCACACCGTCGCATCCGCGTTGGCTGTAGGGATCTCGGTGGCGAGAGCAGGTGTGAACCCAGGGAGACCTGGTGTGCCATCCAGGCGTAGGAGCCCGTCGTACATCTTGGCCTCGCCTGCGGAGCCGTAACCCGCGATCGGGTTGTAGCCACCGAGTTGATGCCCGTCGGCGAGGACGATGCCCCCCTCGGACGACACATTTGTCGAACCGGTGGGCGCACCGCAGGACGCGAGCGCGAGGATGCAGACCGCTCCCGCGGCGCAGCGATGTCCGAAACGTGTGTTCATCTACCTTCTTCGTTCGTACGGAAGTTCAAATGTACAAACGTTCAGATGAAAATGCGCGTCGGCGGTGCACTCACTCGCGACGCAATTCGCCGGCCGACGCCGGTCCGATCGCGACAGATCGGGTCGAGTCGTTCGACCACTGGGACCACGAACCCGGGTACAGGGCCGCCTCCATGCCCAGAATGTTCAAGCCCGCGATCACATGAGCGGCGGTGACTCCAGATCCGCAGTACACAGCGGCAACGTCGGTGCCGTCCCCCACGTGGTCGGTCAGCGCCGATCGAAGCTCGTCGTCGGCAAGAAATGTCCCGTCCTCCGCCAGCAGAGCGCTGGTCGGGAAATTCTTCGCGCCTGGAATGTGACCGGCCTTCGGATCCACCGGTTCGACCTCGCCTCGAAAGCGTTCGGCTGCGCGTGCGTCCACAAGTCGGCCCGACTCGGCGAACCGTGCCGCGCCATCGGCGTCCACCGTTGTGAGGCCGCCTGCACTCAGCGTCACGTTGCCGGATTCGACCGATGCCTCGCCCGATTCGACTGGACGATGCGATCGGGTCCACGCAGCGAAACCGCCGTCGAGGATCCGCACGTTCGCGATTCCGGCCCACCTCAGTAGCCACCACGCCCGCGCCGCCGACGTACTCGGACCCGCGTCGTACACGACGACGTCGTCTCCGTTGTCCAATCCCCACCGACGGGCGGACGCCTGAAGATCGGCGATGTCCGGCAACGGGTGCCGCCCTGCTTCCGGCCCCGCGTTCCCGGCGAGTTCGGTGTCCAGGTCCACGTAGACTGCGCCCGGTATGTGCGACTGCCGGTACAGCTCGTGGCCGTCGCTTCGTCCGAGTGCCCACCGCACGTCGAGAACCACGACGAGTCCGTCCGCAGACGCGGCACGACCGAGTTCCTCGACGCTGACGAGCACCGAACTGCGGGATGTCTGCGAAGTCATCTTTCTGTCCTATGGTTGGTGAGACTAAGACCTTTCGATCAGTGCTTGACCAGGTCCAATGCGAACTCGATGTATGCGGCTGCGACGTCCTCCGGTCGCTCGTTGCGCGCGGTGTCGAACCACTGGGCCACGGCGACGCACATCGCCACGACGGCGCGTGCGGCCTCACGCGGCCTTGTGGTGCCGAACAACCCCTGCTCCACCCCCGCGTAGACCTCGGCATCCACCATGCGCTGGACCTCGACGCGTTTGGCTGCGATGCGCGAGTAATTGGAGTCCTCGAGACTACGCATTTCACTGGACCCGATGAATCCGAGCTCCTTGCGGTAACTGTGATAGAGCGTCAGGCTCTCGATCAGCCGGGCGAATCGACTGATCGGAGAATCTCCTTCCACCTCGTCACGGGCGGCGGTGACACGACGTAGGAGGTCGGTCATCGTGAGCTCGAAGATGGCTACGAGCATTGCCTGTTTACTCGGGTAATAGTGGTAGAGAGCGGATACACTCGAGCTCGCTTCCTCGGCTATGTCGCGAATGGAAGAGCCCTCGTATCCCTTCCGCACGATGCACGCCACCGCAGCTCGCAGCACGACGTCCATGTCGAGCTCACCGTACTCACGCCAGTTCGGGGGCCGATCTCCAGCAGCGTTCGAGTTCGCGCTGCCGGACGCTGCTGGGGCGCCCGTGAACAGATCGCCGGGCGCGATGTCGAGGACAGTCGCGATAGCGTGCAAACGATCGATGCTCATCGTGGTTCGACCGGTCTCGAGAGCCGTGATGGTAGCCGGGCTCAGGTCCAGCCGGCGCGCCAGCTCCCGGAGGGATATCCCCTGCTGAGTACGCATGTCCCTGACCCGGGCACCGACATACGCGCCGGGACTGGTCGACGATTCTGCACTGGTCATGCGTTCAGCCTACCAACCCACTGCCGTTCACCAGCACTGAACAGCGGTGCCGGGTCCACCTGTTCTGCGGTTGATCCCCTCGTTCTGGCACCCCGCACCGTGCCGGATCGATCATCTGCCGGCGAAACGGCCGATACGGCCTTGGGCATCGTCGGACGTACCGACCCTGGCGATCGTCTCGGCTTCGTCGTCCAGATGCTCCTGATACGACGACGTCATTGCCTTGCGCATCAGCCGCCGTGTTTCACCGAGTGCCGGATGGGCGCCGGCAACGAGGGTTGCCGCCAGTTCTTCTGCGCGGGTGGTGATGTCGGAATCGTCCACGAGGTCGGTGATCAGGCCCGTGTCGAGCGCTTCCTGGGCGGAGACGACGCGGGATGTCAGCAACATCCGAGCGGCATTGCGTGCGCCCACGACCGCCGGCAGCAGCGCGGACACTCCGCAATCCGGAGACAGACCCACGCCCGAGTACGCCGCGGCGAACTTGCTCGACGGCCCGGCGACGACGAAATCGGAAGCGAGAACGAGGCCGAGCCCTGCACCCGCGGCCGAACCCTGCACGGCAGCAACGACGATGACCGGCAGCGTGTCGAGCTTCGCCAGTGCCCGGTGAACCACACCGGCCAGATCGCGTAGAAATCCGGGAGTGTCCTCCGCCGCCGCCATCTGCCGTACGTCGCCACCGGCGCAGAAGTTCTTGCCGTCTCCGCTCAGCAGGACCACGCGGACCGACGGGTCCGCGGCGACATTCTCGACTGCTCGTTCGAACGCCTCGGCCAGATCCGTATCGATGGAGTTGGACGCGGCGCCGCGCGAGAGACGGATGCGAGCAAGCGCGCCGTCTGTCGAGTAAATCACCGGCTCGTCGACGATCGCGTCGGTCATCGTGGTGCCATACGGATGGCGCCGTCCAATCGGATGACCTCACCGTTCAGCATCGGGTTCTCGACGATGTGCCGTACGAGCGCGCCGAACTCGTCCGGGTCACCCAACCGCGACGGGTGTGGCACCTGCGCGCCGAGAGATGCCCGTGCGTCTTCCGGCAGCGACTTCAGCAGAGGTGTGTCGAAGATTCCCGGTGCGATGGTCGCGACACGGATCTGGTGACGCGCGAGCTCACGGGCGATGGGGAGAGCCATCGACACGATGCCGCCCTTGGATGCCGCGTAGGCAGGCTGACCGATCTGGCCGTCGAACGCCGCCACGGACGCAGTGTTCACGATGACGCCGCGCTCGCCGTCGACACTGTCGGTGGCCGCAATCCTCTCTGCTGCAAGGCGAATGACGTTGAACGTGCCGAACAGGTTGATCCGAACGATACGTTCGAAGTCCTCGAGGGGAAGCGGGCCGTTCTTGCCGAGGACCTTTCCGGGAGGGCCGACGCCTGCGCAGTTCACCACGACTCGGAGCGGTCCCTGCTCCGACAGTACGTCCAGTGCCTGCGACACGTCCTCGGTCGAAGTCACGTCTCCGGGAAGGAACGTGACGGAACCCGCGTGTGCTTGCGCGACGGCCTCACCGGGTGATCCCGGCAGGTCGAGGATGCCCACTTGAGCTCCTGCAGCCACGAGCGCCTCGGTGGTGGCCAGTCCGAGACCGGACGCACCTCCCGTGACCAATGCGGTGATGTTGTCGGTCTTCAACGAAAAGCTCCTGTTCTGTGTCCACGACGAGTGTGTTCCGTCATGAGTACTGGTTCGGATCGTGCACGGGCGGGGGAAGCAGTCCGGTCGGACCGCGGCGATGTCAGCGTGGATCGACGAAGATGTCGTAGTCGAGTGGTTCGACTCCCCCGTACTGCTGCAGGTCCGTGACTCCGGCCTCGGCCAGCACGTCGACATCGATGGTCGTTCGTCCCGTTCGGCGGCTCGGGCGGTGGGCCAGCAGCAGCGCCGCTGCATCCGCCATGATCTGCGGATCGCGCGCGTGCGAAGTGCCTTCTTCTCCGCCCAGCAGGTTCTTGACGGCAGCGGTTGCGATCGTGGTCTCGGGCCACAGGCAGTTGCTTGCAATACCGAACTCGGCGAACTCGGCGGCGAAACCGAGTGCAAGCAGGGTCATTCCGTATTTTCCGAGCATGTACCCGGGATGTTTGCCCAACCATTCGTTCGACATGTTCATCGGTGGAGACAGCGTCAGAACCTGCGCGGAATCGGACTTCTTCAGGTGCGGAAGGCACGCCTGCGTCAGCGCAAACGTCCCGCGCACGTTGACCTGCTGAATGAGGTCGAACCGTTTGAGCGGCAGGTCCTCTGTCTTCGCGAGATTCAGCACGCTCGCATTGTTGATGCAGAAATCGATTCCGCCGAACGTGTCCATCGCGGTCTGGGCAGCTCGCTGAACGTCGGCGTCGATGCGCACGTCTCCGACGACTCCGACGGCCTTCCCGCCTGCGGCCTCGATCTGTTCGACGGCGGAGTGAATGGTCCCGGGAAGCCGGGGGTCCGGGTTGTCGGTCTTGGCCAGCAGGACCAGGTTGGCACCACCCTTCGCCAGCTGTGTGGCGATGGCCAAGCCGATTCCTCGGCTGCCACCGGACATCACCGCGGTGAGTCCGTCGAAGCGTAGGTCGCTCATGATGTTCCTCCGTCAGATTCGTTCGATGATCGTCGCGTTGGCCATGCCGCCGCCTTCGCACATGGTCTGCAGGCCGTACCGACCGCCCGTGTGCTCCAGGTAGGTCAGCATCGAGGCCAGAAGTCGACCGCCGGACGCTCCGAGGGGATGCCCGAGCGCGATCGCGCCGCCTGCGGGGTTCAAGCGCTCGGGGTCGGTGTCGAAGTGGCTCTGCCACAGCAACGGAACCGGCGCGAACGCTTCGTTGACCTCGTACGCGTCGATCCGGTCGAGCGTCAGACCCGACTTGGCGAGAATCTTCTCGGTTGCCGGAATCGGACCGGTCAGCATCAGGAGCGGATCACTACCTGCGACGCTGAAGCTGTGGAACCGAGCGCGGGGGGTCAACCCGAGCGCCGACGCCTTCTCCTCGCTCATGATGAGGGCCGCCGACGCGCCGTCGGTCAGTGGCGAGGAGTTTCCGGCGGTGATCGACCAGTCGATCTCCGGGAACCGGGCGGACATCTCGTCGGTGCGGAACACCGGACGAAGCGATGCCAACGACTCTGCGGTAGTGGACGATCGGACGGTCTCGTCGACGCTCACCAATACGTCGTTTCCTGATGCGTCCGTGGTCCTGACAGGCACGATCTGGTCTGCCTGCAGGCGCTCGGCTGCCTGCGACGCGAGCCGATGCGAGCGGGCTGCGTACGCGTCCAGTTCCTCACGACCGAACTTCCACCGTGCTGCGATCAGTTCGGCTCCGATGCCCTGTGACACGAGCCCCTCGGGGAATCGCGCCTTCAACGGTCCCACGTTGGGATCGGCGCCCCCGACGTTCGAGAACATCGGAGCTCGGCTCATCGACTCCACACCGCAGGCGATGACGATGTCGTACGCACCCGCGGCGACGCCTTGAGCTGCGAATGCTGCGGCCTGCTGGCTGGAACCGCACTGGCGATCGATGGTGGTGGCCGGTACGGATTCGGGAAATCCGGCAGCAAGAACAGCGGTACGAGCGATGTTCACGGCCTGCTCGCCGGACTGGGTGACGCAGCCTGCGATGACGTCGTCGACGAGAGCCGGGTCGAGATCGTGCTTGCGAACCAGCTCCGCCAACAGATCGGCGAGAAGGGTGGCCGGGTGTACCGATGACAGCGAACCGCCGGGCTTGCCCTTGCCCGACGGTGTGCGGATGACATCGACGATGACTGCTGTACTCATGGGAATTCCTCGCTGGAGTTGATCGAATATCAGAAGCCGAGAAGCTCGGACACGTAGCCCCGAGCTCTGGATGCGTCGAAGGACCGTGCAATCTGCATCTTTTCGGCCTCGGCCGAACCTTCTGCATGGGTAGCGAGTACCGACTGGTACCCACCCCAGCTGCCGGTGCAGAGATCGCCGATCAGATTGATCAGCCGAAGTCTTTGCTCGGCCGGAACTGCTGCCGCGAAGTACTTCTCGAGGACCTTGCGGGTGTCGGGGTCTGCCCAGTCGCCCGCGCCGGGCCCTGTGGCCACCAGTCCGCCTGCGAGGTCGAGAACCGCTGCGGTCGCCGCATGGAATCCATGTGCGAAGTGATACTTGGCCATGTTCACAGCGAGAGGGTCGGGCAGCTGAACGCCGTTGTCGCCCTGTGTCGACCGGATCGCGGCGAGTTGGCCGAAGCCACGAACGGTTTCTGTGTACGAAATCAGCTCGGTCAACTTGCTTTTCACGTGACCGGCCTTGGAGATTCCGTTGGCCTCGGCGACCATCGTCGCCGATCCGACGAGCAGGTCGAGCAGAGGCAACTTGTAATTGATGGCGGTGTACCGGTGGTAGTCGACGAATGCGATCGCAAGCGGACCTGCCAGTTCGGGTTGCCGAGCGAGGAACACGCGGTTCTTCGGGACCCGAACGTCGTCGAAGACGGTCAGGCTCTCCAGAAGCTTGTGCTTGGAGGAGAGCGGGTGGGTGAACTCGTCCCTGTCTCCGTGCAGGTAGGGCGAGACGTACAGGGTGAGCCCGGGTGTGTCCACCGGCACAGCGAAGCTGAGTGCATAGTCCGCGTCCGCGGGACCCATTGCGCGCGTGGGCAGGACCAGGATTTCGTCTGCGTTCGCGGAGAAGGAGGTGTGCACCTTCGCGCCACGAACCGTGATCGTGTCGGCATCCTCGTCGACGATGTGCAGGTACAGATCGGGATCGGCCTGCTGATGTGGTGCGAGCATCCGGTCACCCTTGACGTCGGTCTGTGCGACCGCGATCGCGACGTCGTTCGCGCAGCAATGCTCGTAGAACGCCTTGGCGTTCTCCAATCCCTCCCCGGACAGAGCCCGCAGGAGACCGAACAGTGCGTCGCTACCGACCTCCTTCAAGACGATCGTGCCAGTGCCGAGTTTGCACACACTTTCGATCAGCCGCCCGCGACGCTCGATGTCCTCGGCGGTACGTGGTACTCGATAGAACGCGGTGTACGGACCCTGTCCATCGTCGGCGATGGCCAGATCGGGTTCGAGTTCCGCGATGTCGTACGCAAGCCCCGAGTGAGAGATCGCCGTGTCGAACTCGGAGAACGCCGTGACGTCGTCGACCTTCTGGCCCTGGTACACGACGTTACGGCCGTCTCGCAGCCCCTCTCGGTACTGGCGTGCTGTGCGAATGCCCATCTGACGAACCTCTCGGAAGTGACTTGCACATGACTACAACGGTACAACAGACCGTTCAATCGTTCGACTTCTGTTTAGTTTGTCAGCGGTGCATTTATGTGTCAACGTCTGAATTTCAATCCTTGACCTTGATACTCGCGGAGTGCGACCCCGATCGTTGATACGGTTGCATCGATCGAACGTTCTCTGTTCAGCGAAAGGCATGCCATGTATCCCGGGGCCCACGTTGCGACCCACCCGAGCAAAGCTGCTGTAGTCATGGCCGAAACCGGTGAGACAGTGACGTTTGCCGAACTGGAATCCCAGTCCGTCCGCATTGCTCGCTATCTGCGCGACGCCGGACTTCGCGTAGGCGACCACATTGCGCTCGTCAGCGACAACACGGTCAGGGTGTTCGAAGTGTATTGGGCTGCGCTCCGGTCAGGTCTGTACATCACTGCCGTCAACCGTCATCTCACCCCCGCCGAGATGGCGTACATAGTCGACGACTGCGGAGCCCGCGCTGTCATCACCTCCGCTGCGCTCGGGGACACTGCCACGAAGGTTGCCGACTTGGTCGACGGCGTGGACATCCGCTTGGCCTTCGGGGGTCCGGTTCCGGGGTTCGACGACCTCGACGACGCGATCGTCGACCTGTCGGACGAACCCTTGGCCGATCAGCCGCGCGGCGCGGACATGCTGTACTCCTCCGGAACCACGGGCAAGCCCAAGGGGATCGAGCCGTCACTTCCGAATCGGCAGATCGAAGAACCCGGAGACACGATGGCTGCGTTGGCGTCGACGATCTGGAGTGTGGATTCGTCGACGGTCTATCTCTCGCCGGCCCCTCTCTACCACGCTGCTCCCCTTCGCACCGCCGCAGCGGTACAGGCTCTCGGCGGAACGGTCGTCGTGATGGGGAAGTTCGATGCCGAGCGCGCACTGTCCTACATCGAGAAGTTCGCTGTCACGCACAGTCAGTGGGTGCCGACGATGTTCGTTCGTATGCTGAAACTCCCCGACGAGGTCCGAGCGAAGTACGACTTGTCGACGCTGCGGGTGGCGATCCATGCAGCGGCGCCCTGCCCGGTCGACGTCAAACACGCCATGATCGAGTGGTGGGGGCCGATTCTCGTCGAGTACTACTCCTCCACCGAACTGGCCGGATTGACGAGCATCACATCTGCGGAGTGGCTGAAGAAGCCCGGTTCGGTCGGTAAGGACGGGTTTCTGGGCACAGTGCGCATCTGTGGTCCTGACGGCGAGGTCCTGCCTCCCGGCGAAATCGGCGACGTCTATTTCGAACGAGACGTCATGCCGTTCGCCTATCACAACGACCCTGCCAAGACGAAGAGCGCACAGCACCCACTGCACGAGAACTGGTCCACAACAGGGGATGTCGGCTACCTCGACGAGGATCGCTATCTGTTCCTCACCGATCGTGCAACGTTCATGATCATCTCCGGTGGGGTGAACATCTATCCGCAGGAGATCGAGAACGTCCTGGCCTCGCATCCGAGCATCCTCGATGTTGCTGTGATCGGCGTACCCGACCCGGAAATGGGCGAGCAGGTGCTCGCCGTCGTGCAATTGTTGCCGGGTGTCGAATCTTCCGACGATCTGGCCGAGTCGATCCTGAGCGAGGCACGAAACTCGTTGGCACGGTACAAAGTTCCGCGTCACATCGTCTTCACTTCGGACCTCCCGCGCACACCGACGGGCAAGCTCGTCAAGGGACGCCTGAAGGGCAAGTACGACAGCGTCGTACTTGGATGACCACAACATCGGACCGCCCGAAAACGGGAAGTTCGTTGCCCTAGGATTCACCGATGCGGCAGGACCTCGACCTGCGCTCGAGGGCCAGCGCTCCGATGGTCTCGACGAGATCCTCCCGCAGTGTGCAGCGACAGTTCACGGGTCGACGCCGCCGAGCTCGCATTGATCAGGAAGGACGCCGGCACCGAGCAGCGCACTGCGCAGGAAATTGCCGGTGCGAGCCACTCGGCCTGGCGGGCAGTGGTTCAGCCCTCCGTGCTCGCAATCGCGTTGTCCCTGTTCTGCTACAACTACATCCTGTTCTTCTTCATGACGTGGTTCCCCGAATATCTCGTCGACGTGCAAGGCGTCAGCCTCCGTGACATGTCTTTGTTCACCACCGTCCCGACCGTCACCGGCGTCATCGTCGCGGGCGACCACTACGGCAGCGCCTTCGCGACCGCCGGTGCGCTCGGCATCGTCGGTGCGGTCGTCGTTCTTGTTCTCGTCCGGCAACGCGAGCATGCAGACGTTTCAACCGAATCGAGCACCACGTCGAACCCCTGAAACAGCTACAACGGGCACCGAACGGGTGAGCCGGTAACCCCTACACATCGAAGGCGCCTGCGAGCGAGGGCGGGCCTCTCCCACACGGCCGATATCTGCACCACTTCTGGACTCTTATCAGCGCACCCCGGGAGTGTTGCAAACTCCGCCGAATCCAAGCTTGCTCACGAAGTAAATGTATGCCCATAATGTGGGTGACAGTGTGGCGCGTCACAGCCAAGTTTCCTCCATGACGCCACTCACAACTCGTGGGAAGACCAACCGATGTCCGACATGTGGATCGTGATCAACACCGCCATAGCAGTGCTGGCGGTCGTTATCTTCATCGTGCGTTTTCGTTTCAACCCCGTCGTTTCGCTCGTTCTCGGTGCCGCCTACCTCGGCCTCGCCACCAAACTGGGCGTCGAGAAGACGGTCGACACCATTGCCGGCGGTTTCGGCGAGATCATGGCCGAAGTCGGCCTACTCATTGCATTCGGCGTTCTCATGGGCTCCGTGCTCCAGGAGATGAACGCCATTCAACGGCTGGTGGGCACACTGCTGCGCACCTTCGGCCCGAAACGGATGCCGTACGCGTTGTCGCTGACGATCGCGACCGTACTTCAATCCATCTTCCTGGACGTTCTGCTCGTCATCTCTGCACCACTCGCCCGGAACCTCGGACCCAAGATCGGTAAGTACGGCACCGCCCGCATGGCCACGGCGCTGGCCATCGCACTCGAGTGCGGCATCGTGTTCATGGTTCCCGGTGTTGCCGCCCTGGCTCTTGCGGGCCTACTCGGTGTGCCGCTCGGCAAGATGATGATCTACGGACTCATCCTCATCGTCCCCGTCGTCGTGCTCTCGGTCGCGATCATGTCGTTCGTCTTCCGTCACGGCTGGTGGAACGAGGAGAAGGACGAGGAGCAGGTCGCGGTCATCGACGAGACGGTCGGGCCCATCGACGGTGCGGACACGAACGACGAGCTGGGCGGAACGCCCGCTGCAGGAGGTTCCGTCAGCGGTACGTCGAACGACGGTGCGTCCGGAAACGGTGGCTCGGGCGCGGTCGGTGTCGCCGAGAAGGTGCGTGAGGAAAAGCAGACCCGCCTCATCGTGTTGCTCTCCCCGTTGCTGCTCTCGCTTTTCCTGATCGCCACCGGCGCGGTCTTCGAAGTCGCCGAACTTTCCCAGCCCATCGTGGAGTTCGTAGCGAGCCCGGTCATCGCTCTGCTGTTCGGTCTCGTCGGTACGTGCCTGATCGGCCGGTACCACGTCGGGCAGAAGCGCGTCGAGAAGGCGTTGGCACGAGGATTCGCCGAGAGTGGGCAGATCCTCATCCTCACCGGTGTCGGCGGATCGTTGGCGGCAGTCATCAACGAGGCAGGACTCGGTGAGATTCTGGGGCAGTACTTCACCGCGAGCACCGCAGCGCCGTTGTTGATGGTGTGGGTCATCGCTGCCGCACTGCACATCGCCGTCGGCTCCGTCACGATCTCCGCCATCACCTCGGCCGGAATCCTGGCCCCTGTCGCGCCGCTGATCGGACTAGACCCCGTCTTCATCGCTCTTGCGGCAGGCGCCGGTTCACTGTTCGCGGTTCACGTCACGAGCAACACCTTCTGGCTACTGCAGTCACTGATGGGCCAGACCACCCGCGGAACGCTCAAGACGTGCTCGGTCGGCGTGTCCGTCGCCTCCGTGATCGCCATCCTGCTGATCATGCCGATGAGCCTCGTACTGTGACACCCGACTCGAGCCGCACGGACCGTGCACACGACCAGAATGCAGTGCCGAGTACCGAAAGGAACACCATGACCGGCCAAGCCCTACCACTGAGCGGAGTACGGGTACTCGAGCTCGGTAACTACATCGCCGCACCGACTGCTGCCCGTATGCTGGCCGATTTCGGCGCCGAGGTGATCAAGGTCGAGCGACCGGGCACCGGCGACGAACTCCGCAACTGGCGTCTGTACTCCGGCACCACCTCGATGCTCTACCGCACGATCAATCGCAACAAGAAGTCCATCGTTCTCGATCTTCGAACCGACCAGGGCCGGCAGGACGTCATCGACCTCGCCGAGAAATGCGACATCGTTCTGGAGAACTTCCGCCCAGGGACGCTCGAAAAATGGGGAATCTCGCCGGAAGTTCTCAGCCGCAAGAATCCCGACCTCATCATCACCAGGATCTCCGCATTCGGACAGACCGGACCCATGTCCGAGCGTCCCGGATTCGCCGCAGTTGCCGAGGCATACGGGGGTTTCCGCAACCTCGTCGGCGATCCCGACCGACCACCGGTGCGCGTCGGAGTCTCGATCGGCGATTCGATCGCAGGTCTCTACGCGGCGTTCGGATGCGTCATGGCCCTGTTCCAACGGCAGACCGCGAAATCCACTCTGTCTCTGACACAACGGTCCATCGACGTGGCCCTGAACGAATCCATCCTGTCGATGATGGAATCCCTGATTCCGGACTATCTTGCCTACGGCGTCGAACGCGAACGCGTCGGAGGCCGCATGGAGGGCATCGCACCGTCGAACGCCTACCCGTGCAACGACGGTCACTCCATCATCATCGCGGGTAACGGCGATGCGATCTTCCAGCGCTACATGGAGACCATCGAGCGACCCGACCTGGGCGCAGATCCCGACCTCCAGTCCAATGCCGGCAGATGGAAGCGTCGCGACGAGCTCGACGCCGCGATCAGTGCGTGGACCGGGATGCATTCTCGTGACGACGCCCTGAAGCTCCTCGATGCTGCCGGTGTTCCGTCCGGCCCGATCTACACTGCCGCCGACGTGGTGGCGGACGCGCAGTACAACGCGCGCAACATGATTCAGAACTTCCAGGTCGACACCGGTGACAGTGAACCGGCGGACGTCGGTTTCGTGGGCATCGTTCCCGTCATCGGCGACGCGTCGCTACCGATCCGATCCGTCGGCCCCGAGCTGGGCGAACACACAGCAGAAGTACTGAAAAACCTACTGGGTAGAGAATCCGAAGAGATAGGCGCCTGATGTACACGTTCACTCCCACAGCGCACTTGCGCGACGTCACGTTGCGCGACGGACTCCAGCTGACGGGCAAGTTGCTCTCCGTCGAACGCAAGCTCGACATCACCCGACAGCTCATCGCTCTCGGTGTGCCCGAGATCGAGTTGGGCTCGCTCGCCAGACCGGACAAGGTTCCCCCGATGGCGGGAACACTCGAGCTGATCGGCGAACTGACACCGGAGGAGCTCGAGCGGTGCTGGGTGTGGGTCGCCACGCCGCGCCACGTCGAGAAGGCCGCAGCCGCCGGTGCACGTAATTTCCAGTACTGTCTGTCGGCGTCGGATGCACACAATCAGGCCAACATCGGCCGTTCGACGGAGACCTCGATCGCCGCGATGCCCGACGCCACCGCGATCGCCGAGTCGGTCGGGGGCAAGATCGAACTGTGCATCGCCACGTCGTTCACCTGCCCGTTCGACGGCCACGTTCCCGAGGATCGCGTACTGTCCATCGCCAACGACGACAGAACGGCCGGATCGGTCGACATCGTCATCTGTGACACTCTCGGACAGGCCGTTCCCGCTCAGGTGACATCGCTCGTTCAGCGAGTTGCTGCCGAGTCCCCGCAGCGACGCATCGTCTATCACGGTCACGACACGTGGGGCCTCGGGGTTGCGAACACGCTCGCCGCGATCACTGCAGGTGCCACTCTGGTCGATGGGTCTCTCGGCGGTCTCGGGGGTTGCCCGTTCGCTCCCGGTGCGAGCGGAAACACCTCGACCGAGGACATCCTCTTCGCCACTCGTCCGGACTGGTTCGACCCCGATAAACTCGCCACCATGGTCGAACTATCGGAGAAACTGCTTGCCGAGCTCGGTGAACCCATGCGGTCCAAGACCGTTCAGGGTGCACGCTCGAGTCGCGGCACCCGCACCGAGGGCACCGGATCCGCCAACGCATTCGAGTGGGTCATATGAGCAAGATTCTGGTCACGATCCCCATCCCGGCTCCCGGCATGGACATCCTGGCTGCAGCCGGTGAGGTCGAGGTGCTCGCGCTCGATCACGCGGGCCTCGTCGAACGATGTGCGTCGGGTGAGTATTCGGTCGTCGTGTCCCAACTTCGCGACAAATTCGACGCCGAGTTGCTGGAATCGGCCAAGCTCACCGGAATATCCAATTACGCAGTCGGATTCGACAACATCGACGTGGCAGCGGCAACCGCGCGCGGCATCACCGTCGGAAACACCCCTGGTGTGCTGACCGACTCGACGGCAGACATCGCGTTGCTTCTGATGCTGTCGACGGCACGCCGCGCGGTGGAGGCGGACAGCCTCGTGCGATCCGGAGGCTTCACCGGGTGGGCCCCTGAGTTCATGCTCGGCACGGACGTGTCCGGGAGGGTTCTCGGACTCGCCGGTTTCGGCCGGATTGCGCGCGCGACGGCACGGCGTGCACTCGGTTTCGGTATGCAGGTCAAGTTCTGCCCACGTCCACCGTCGGATCGAGACGTCAGCGACGCCGAACTCGGTGAATTCGCCGGGCGCGTCGAGCACGTGACGTGGGACGAGCTGGTGACGACAAGTGACTTTCTGTCCCTTCACGTTCCGCTGAACGACGCGACGCATCACCTCGTCGACGCCGGCGTGATGAAGGCGATGAAGGACTCGGCAATTCTGATCAACACAGCTCGCGGACCCGTCGTCGACGAGGCCGCGCTCGTGGAGGCACTCGGACACCGAACGATCGCCGCTGCAGGACTGGACGTGTTCGAACGCGAGCCTGCACTTGCGCCGGGTCTCGCGGAGCTCCCGAACGCTGTGCTACTCCCCCATGTGGGCAGCGCGACGGTGTCGGTGCGATCGGAGATGGCCAGATTGTGCGCCGAGAACGCCGCCGCGATGTTCGGAGGTTCTCTTCCTCCGCACCCGGTCAACCCCGAAGCGTGGACTCACGCCGGGTAGCGACCACCGAGAGTTCGGGTGATCTGCTCGGCGTGCGAGACCAGCAGATCCACCCACTCCTCGCATTTCGAGAGAGGCATCCGGAGAGTCGGGCCACTGATCAACACGGCGCCGATGACGTCGGCCGCGGAATTGAACACCGGGGCCGACAATCCGGATGCTCCTGTGTCCCGCTCGCCCGTCGTGATGGCGTAACCGTCGGATCTGGTTTTCCGCAGCAGTTCCCGAAGAATGTCGGTATCGGTCACCGTTCGGTCCGTCACCGGCTGAAGTTCCTGTGCCAGAATCTCTTCCGCCAAGTCGTCGTCGTACGCAAGAAGTACTCGCCCCGCAGAACCCGCGTTCAACGGAGCGATCTTGCCCACGTACATGTCGCGCCGGAGGGGATGCCGCGTCTCCGCCAACGCGACACACACTCGATAGTTCTGTTCCGCTCGAAAAAAGCACGTCGTCTCGGTGGTCTCGTCCCGCAAGTTCTTCAGGATCGGGGTCACGATGGACAACACGTCGAGGTCCTTGGCGGCAGTCGCGGCCCAGTAGGACATTCGCACGCCGATCCGAATCCGGTCGCCGCTTCGATCGAGAAAACCCTGTTGCACCAGGTTGGTGACCAGCCGCTGAACCGTCGACGTCGGAAGACCGGTGGCGTGCTGGATTTCACCCAGTGTCAACGACGGACGATCGAAGGAGAAGGCGTCGAGGATCTCGGTGATCTTGCCCAGAACGAGCAAGGGCTGCTGCTTGGATCCCGAAGAGTTGTCCGTGCTCACGACTCAAATGTATCCCGATATGCCGCTACGGTCCGACACATCCGAACCGCAGAAGCGGCCCGCATTCTGGCGAGCATCATGCATCGATCCCCAGCGCACCGGTGGTCATCTCCCGCAGCAACGGGCGGACATTCTTGGACCTAGTGCGCCCGGCGCTGTAGGGAGTCGAGTTGATCAAACCGAACACCGCGTGCGCTTTTGTGCGAGCATCGCTTTCGCTGAGGTTCGTGTCGTGAGCCCTCAGTTGGGCAACCCACAGCTCGACGTATTCACGTTGCATCCGGCGCACCTTTCGCCGGGCGGCGTCCGGCAAATTCTGCAGGTCGCGGTCCTGGATTCGAATGAGCGCCGGGGATTCGAAGGCGAAGTCGAGGTGGAACTCGATCAGGTCGTCCAGCACGGTACGACCTGCAGGCTCGCGCTCTGCCACTCGCCGTCCACCGTCGAGTAGGTACTCGGAAATGCCGACGAGAAGTTCCACGAGAACGGACTCCTTGTTGGGAAAGTGCCGGTAGACGGCCGGCCCACTGACACCCACTGCAGCGCCCAGATCTTCGAGCCGCACGGATGCGAAACCGCGGTCGGCGAACAGTTCGGCCGCCGCGGACAGTAGCTGCGCACGCCGTTCCGCCTTACGGCGCTCGCGCAGCGTTTCCGGCTTGGACTCGCCTTCCACGGTCTGTTCGGCCATCGATTCCCCTCCCCATCCTGGACAACTCGGTTAATTCTAGTTTACTATAAGTTCAGTTATTTCTAGTTAACTGAAATCATTCGTTTCGCAGGATCGGACCGAAGGCGCGCACCACATGGCACATGAACCCAACGCCAGCAGGGCAGAACACCAGCTCCTCACCGCCGAACTCTCCGAACGCCTCGCCGGCGCCGCGCTCGGCGGTAGCGAGAAGTCGAGAGAACGTCACGTTGCCCGAGGCAAGCTGCTCCCCCGCGATCGCGTGAACGAACTGCTCGACCCGGGAAGCCCCTTCCTCGAGATCGCTCCGCTCGCAGCCAACGGCCTGTACGACGACGAGTGCCCGGGCGCAGGGGTCATTGCGGGAATCGGCAGGGTGTCGGGGCGTGAATGTGTCGTGATCGCCAACGACGCAACGGTCAAGGGCGGCACGTACTACCCGATGACGGTCAAGAAGCACTTGCGTGCCCAGGAGATCGCGCTGCAGAACACCCTGCCGTGCATATATCTGGTCGATTCCGGCGGTGCGTTTCTCCCCCGCCAGGACGAGGTGTTTCCTGACCGCGACCACTTCGGCCGCATCTTCTTCAATCAGGCCACCATGAGCGCCAAGGGAATTGCGCAGATCGCTGCGGTGATGGGGTCGTGCACCGCCGGCGGCGCGTACGTTCCGGCCATGAGCGACGAGGCCGTCATCGTCAGGAATCAGGGAACCATTTTTCTCGGTGGTCCGCCCTTGGTGAAGGCGGCCACCGGGGAGATCGTCACGGCCGAGGAGCTCGGCGGCGGTGACGTGCACTCCAAGGTCTCCGGTGTCACCGACCATCTGGCCGAGGACGATCGCGACGCACTGGACCGAGTGCGCAAGATCGTCTCGACGCTCGGACCTCGCACCCCGCGCCCGTGGGACATCGTGACGCCCCGTGAACCGATCGCAGACCAGCACGAGTTGTACGACGTGGTCCCCACGGACCCACGAACTCCGTACGACGTGCGCGAAGTGATCACCCGAGTCGTCGACGCAGGTGAGTTCGACGAGTTCAAGGCCGAGTACGGCAAGACTCTCGTCACCGGCTTCGCGCACATCCATGGTCATCCCGTCGGTATCGTCGCCAACAACGGTGTTCTCTTTTCCGAATCGGCGATGAAGGGCGCTCACTTCATCGAGCTCTGCGACAAGCGCAGCATCCCACTCGTGTTCCTGCAGAACCTCTCCGGCTTCATGGTCGGGCGCGACTACGAGGCGGGCGGAATTGCCAAACACGGTGCCAAGATGGTGACTGCCGTCGCGTGTGCCCGCGTTCCGAAGTTGACCGTCGTGATCGGCGGATCGTACGGCGCAGGCAACTACTCGATGTGCGGGCGCGCCTACTCCCCCCGCTTCCTGTTCATGTGGCCCAACGCGCGCATTTCCGTCATGGGCGGCGAGCAGGCCGCGTCGGTGTTGGCGACCGTGCGCAGCGACCAACTCGATGCCGCGGGCAAGACCTGGTCGGAAGAAGATCAGGAGTCGTTCAAAGCGCCGATTCGCGCCCAGTACGAGACACAGGGCAACCCGTACTACTCGACGGCCAGGCTGTGGGACGACGGCATAATCGACCCGGCCGATACCAGAACTGTTCTTGGACTGGCATTGTCGGCGTGCGCCAACGCACCGCTCGAACCGGTCTCCTACGGCGTTTTCAGGATGTGAGACAAATGGTCGAAAGAATCGATACCGTTCTGATCGCCAACCGCGGTGAGATCGCAGTCCGCGTGGCTCGAACCCTGCGCACGATGGGGATCACCTCCGTTGCTGTCTACAGCGATGCGGACGCAGGAGCTCGGCACGTCACCGAGGCCGATACTGCCGTACGCATCGGACCGGCTGCAGCGAAGGACAGCTATCTGTCGATCCGCAACGTGATCGAGGCAGCCGAACGCACAGGCGCCCAGGCAATTCACCCGGGGTACGGATTTCTCTCCGAGAACGCAGAGTTCGCGGCCGCGTGCGCGGAGGCCGACATCGCATTCCTCGGCCCATCGGCCACGGCCATCGCCGCGATGGGCGACAAGATCACGGCGAAGGACGCCGTGACCCAGTTCGGGGTCCCGGTCGTTCCGGGCATCTCGAGGCCCGGGTTGACCGACGCCGACTTGATTGCCGGCGCCGACGAGGTCGGCTTCCCGGTACTGGTCAAACCGTCGGCAGGCGGCGGCGGAAAAGGAATGCGGCTGGTGGAGCGAGCAGAGGACCTGCCGGCCGCTCTGGCCAGTGCCCGCCGTGAGGCTGCGTCGTCGTTCGGCGACGACACGCTCTTCCTCGAACGGTTCGTCCTCCGGCCCAGACACATCGAAGTGCAAATCCTGGCGGACCAGCACGGCAACGTCATTCATCTCGGTGAACGCGAGTGCAGCCTGCAACGCCGGCACCAGAAGGTGATCGAGGAAGCGCCGTCGCCCTTGCTCGACGCGCAGACCCGCGCCCGCATCGGCGAAGCGGCGTGCAACACGGCCCGCAGCGTCGACTACACCGGCGCAGGAACTGTCGAATTCATCGTCTCCGCAGACAGCCCCGACGAATTCTTCTTCATGGAGATGAACACCCGCTTGCAGGTCGAGCACCCGGTCACGGAGATGGTGACGGGACTCGATCTCGTCGAATGGCAAGTTCGTATCGCTGCAGGTGAGGTACTGAGTCTGCAGCAGAACGACATCGTTCTCACCGGTCACGCCATCGAGACCCGCGTGTACGCGGAGGATCCTGGCCGCGGCTTCCTACCCACCGGTGGCACCGTCGTCGGGCTCCGCGAACCCGGCGGTGACGGGGTTCGGGTCGATTCCTCGCTTTCCGTCGGTACCGAGGTGGGAAGCAACTACGACCCGATGTTGTCGAAAGTGATTGCGTACGGGCCCGATCGACCCACCGCCCTGCGCACACTCGATCGCGCGTTGTCGGAGACAGCCGTACTGGGCGTCGTCACCAACATCGAGTTCGCCCGATTCCTGCTCGACGACGACGACGTTCGAGCGGGCACGCTCGACACAGGTCTGTTGGACCGCCGACTGGAAGATTTCACTCCTGAGTCGGTGCCGGATCAGGCGCTGATCGCAGCTGCAGCCGTCTCCTGGCTCGAGATGTGGATCGGCACCGGGGCCGACATCTGGTCGTCCCCGACCGGATGGCGGGTGGGCGAGCACGCGCCGTTCACTGTGCGATTGTCCACGGGCGAAGCGGCAGTGCACGTCTCGATCAGCGGTGTTCCTGGATCTGCGACGGTTGCCGTCGGCGATGGGCCGTCCAGGCCCCTGCACGCAGAAGTACGAACGGACACCATCGTGACCGTCGTGGACGGTCACCGTGAGACTGCGCGATTCGCCCACGCCGAAAATGCGACGTGGATTTCCAGTTCACGCGGAACCTGGTCGATGTCGACGGTGTCCGAGCCGAGTGTTCGCGCCGAGGAAGCCCACTCGGGTAACGCCGAGATCGTCAGCCCGATGCCCGGTTCGGTCATCGCTGTCGAGGTCGCTACCGGCGACGCCGTGAGTGCAGGAACCGCCGTCGTCGTCGTCGAAGCGATGAAGATGGAGCACGCCCTGACCACACCTGTCGACGGAACCGTCGAACTCGCAGTGTCGGTCGGAGACCAGGTTCAGGTGGACCAAGTTCTCGCCCGCATCATTCCCAACGAAGATTCAGAGGTGCAATCGTGACCGACTACCTGTCATCGTCCTCCCTGCCGGACGAGTATCGCCAACTCAAGGACTCGGTAGCCGATTTCGCGAAAACGGTGGTCGCGCCGGTGTCGGCGAAACACGACGAGGAGCACTCCTTCCCCTACGACGTCGTGGCGAAGATGGGCGACATGGGCTTGTTCGGACTCCCGTTTCCCGAGGAGTACGGCGGGATGGGCGGCGACTACTTCGCGCTCTGCCTTGCCCTCGAGGAGCTCGGCAAGGTGGATCAAAGCGTCGCGATGACACTCGAAGCAGGGGTGTCCCTCGGCGCGATGCCCGTGTTCCGATTCGGCAACGACGCGCAGAAACAACAGTGGCTACCGAAATTGACCACGGGTAGGGCGCTGGCGGCCTTCGGTCTCACCGAGCCGGGAGCGGGCAGCGATGCCGGCGGCACCAAGACCACCGCGAAGCGCGACGGCGGTGACTGGATCATCAACGGCAGCAAGCAATTCATCACCAATTCGGGAACCGAGATCTCCGAGCTGGTGACGGTGACCGCAGTGACCGGGGTCGACGAGGCGACAGGCAAGAAACGCATCTCGTCGATCCTCGTGCCGACCGACACACCGGGATTCGTCGCCGAACCCGCCTACAACAAGGTCGGGTGGAACGCGTCGGACACACATCCGTTGAGCTTCACCGACGTCCGCGTACCCGTGGAGAACCTGCTCGGGGACGAGGGGCGCGGGTACGCCAACTTCCTGCAGATCCTCGATGAAGGCCGTATCGCCATCGCTGCCGTGTCCGTCGGTGCGGCACAAGGATGCGTCGACGAGAGCGTCAAGTATGCGAAGGAGCGCGAGGCGTTCGGCGCACCGATCGGACGCAATCAGGCGATTTCGTTCAAGATCGCGCGGATGGAAGCGCGTGCGCACACCGCCCGTACCGCGTACTACGACGCCGCCGCGCTGATGCTGGCAGGTAAACCGTTCAAGAAAGCAGCGTCGATCGCCAAGCTCGTCGCCTCCGAGGCTGCGATGGACAATGCCCGAGACGCCACGCAGATCCACGGTGGATACGGATTCATGAACGAGTACGTGGTGGCTCGGCATTATCGGGACAGCAAGATCCTCGAGATCGGCGAAGGAACGACCGAGGTCCAATTGATGTTGATTGCGCGGGGGTTGGGGCTATGAGCGGGAGGACTATTCGGCAGCGAGGCCTGTGGTTCGAGGAAATGGAGGTCGGCGTCACCTACGAGCATCGGCCCGGCCGAACCGTCACCGAAGCGGACAACACGCTGTTCACGACCCAGACGATGAACACTCAGGCACTACATCTCGACGCGGCGTACAGCGAGAGCACATCGTTCGGTGAGCGGTTGGTCAATTCGATGTTCACGGTGTCCACCGTCGTTGGCCTGTCCGTCGCACAGCTGACTCAGGGCACCATCGTGGCGAATCTCGGTTTCTCCGAGGTGACGTTCCCCAAGCCGCTGTTCCACGGCGACACGCTGTACGCCGAGACTTCGATCTCGGACAAGCGTGAGTCCAAGAGCCGGCCCGGCGAGGGCATCGTCACGTTCACGCATACCGGGCGTAACCAGCACGGCGACGTTGTCGTGGTCGCTGTCCGCAAGACACTGGTTCGGATGAAGCCGGCCACGGACCCACTGTCGGAGGATCGTTCATGAACTGGGTGCCGCCCGGTCCGGCCTGGTTGTTCTGCCCGGCGGATCGACCGGAACGGTTCGAGAAAGCGGCCGCGCGCGCAGACGTCGTCATCCTGGACCTCGAGGACGGCGTTGCACCGGCGGACAAGGCTGCTGCGCGCGAAGCACTGGTTGCCACCCCACTCGACCCGACCAGAACCATCGTCAGAGTCAACGCGCACGGCACCGACGACTGCTCGGCGGATCTCACCGCACTGAACAGAACCGACTACACCGTCGTCATGCTTCCCAAGTGCGAGAGCCCCCAAGACGTGTCCGCCCTGGCGCCCCGCGATGTGATCGCGTTGTTCGAGTCACCGGCCGGGGCCGTCGAGTGCCACCGTGCTCTGGGCGCCGACAACGCTGTCGGCGCGATGTGGGGCGCCGAGGATCTCATCGCCGCCTTGGGCGGTAGCTCCAGCCGATTGCCGGACGGCTCGTATCGAACTGTCGCGCACCATGTCCGGTCTCAGGTTCTGCTCGCCGCGAAAGCGCGGGGTTTGTTCGCCCTCGACTCGGTCTATCTCGACATTCCCGATCTCGACGGTGTACGCGAGGAGGCCGACGACGCCGTGGCGGTAGGCTTCGACGGCAAGGTCGCGATCCATCCCAGTCACATCCCGGTGATCCGCCGCGCCTTCGCGCCGACGGACGACGAGATCGATTGGGCCGAGCGCGTTCTGGACGCCGTGCAGTCGAACCGCGGCGTGTTCAGCCTGGACGGCAAGATGGTCGACGCGCCGGTGCTCACCCATGCTCGACGAATCCTGGCGCGTCGGACCACGTCCCCGTAGCTCGGCGCACCGGTGCAGGCATAGACGATCGCCCGACGGGGTAAGGACCATCGGTGCCCGAACTCCCCGAAGTCGAGAACGCCAGACAAGTCGTCGAGAAGGCGCTCGATCGCGTCATCGTCGAGATCGACGACGCCGACACCTTCGAATGCAGACCCCATCGTCCGGGCGACATTGCCCGGGCACTCACCGGCGGCATGCTGGTCGAAGCGCGCCGCCGCGGCAAAGCGATGTGGTGCGAGACCAGGCTCGCCGACGGCTCCGACGGCCCGACTCTTGGAATTCACCTCGGTATGGGTGGACGCATCATCGTCACCGCACCGGACGGCGAGCAGACGTCCCGGTACGGCGGCGGCGATCCGCATGTCGGCGAACGGGACACGGACAAACCCGAGTGGACTCGGTTCGCGATCACGTTCGACGACGGCGGACAGCTCCGTCTGTTCGACAAGCGGCGGCTCGGCCGTGTACGGCTCGAACCCGATATCGACGCGCTCGGCCCGGATGCCGCCGAGATAACCCGCGACGATTTCCGGCACCGCATCGGCATCAGCGGTGCTCCTCTGAAAGCACGCTTGCTCGATCAGGCCGCGGTGTCCGGGATCGGAAACCTCCTCGCCGACGAGGTTCTGTGGCAGAGCGAACTGTCACCGTCACGCCGTGCGAAGACTCTGACGGTCGACGAACTCGACGAACTCCGAGTGATTCTGCGGCGCGCGATCAGGTCCGCCATAAAGAAAGGCGGAGTACACACCGGTGAGATCATCCCGTTCCGCAAGAAGGATGCGACGTGTCCTCGCTGCGGCGCACCGATGTCTCGCGGAACCGTCGGCGGCCGTACGACGTGGTGGTGTTCCCGCGAACAGGAATGATGTCGTTCCCAGAGTCTATTCGGGCAGAGTAAATTCGGGCAGAGTCGACCCGGGCTGAGTCGACTCGGACGAGTCAGCCCCGTCCCATGTACGGCATCCGGTTCGCCATGATCGTCATGGTCGGGACGTTCACGTCGAGCGGCAGGTCCACCAGCTGCACGACAGTGTTCGCGACGTGCACCGGATCGAACGTAGGTTCCGGGCGGCTGGACCCGTCTGCCTGCCGAGCGGCGAGTGCGATGCCCGCGGTCATGTCGGTCGCGGCGTTGCCGATGTCGATCTGGCTGCAACAGATGTCGAAATCGCGGCCGTCGAGGGCGATGGACTTGGTCAGCCCGGACACTCCGTGCTTGGTTGCGGTGTAGGCGACACTCCCGGGACGCGGCGTGTGCGCGGAGATCGAACCGTTGTTGATGATCCGGCCGCCTCGTGGGTCCTGGGCCTTCATGATGCGCACCGCCTCGCGCGCGCAGAGGAACACCCCGGTGAGATTCGTGGCAACGGTCTGCGACCAGTCGGCGGGATCGACCTCGTCGATGCTTCCCGACGGCCCGAACGTGCCCGCGTTGTTGACGAGCACGTCGAGTCTCCCGAAGTCCGCGACCACTCCTTCGAACAGTCGTTTGACCGAATCGGGCACGGACACATCACATTCACGGACGTCTGCTCGATCGTGTCCTTCGGCAACCTCGTCGAGACTCGACCGGGTCCTGCCCACCAACACCACACGATGGCCGACGTTCAGCAGGCCGGTCGCCATGGCGCGCCCCAGCCCGGATCCCGCTCCGGTCACGACGATCACACGTTCGATTTCGATCACCATCACTCCATTCCATCACGCCGCCAGAACGAGGGTTCGGATCTGCGCACCCGACGCGCTCGACGCCTCACCGCCGACGGTCAGGTTTCAGTCGGTCGTGCTTGTGCATAGGTTCCCGGCGGAACGCCGACGAGTTCGGTGAACTCCCGCGTGAAGTGAGCTTGGTCGAACCAGCCGTAGCGAGCCGCGAGGTCAGCAAGCGATCCGGAGTAGCCGTTGTCCAGGTCCGTCACCGCGTCGTGGATGCGATAGCGCGCCAGTACCCACTTGGGTGTGGCGCCGACGAGCTTCTCGAAAAGTCGCTGCAGCCGCCTCGTCGCGATCCCGCACCGGTCCTCGACCTGCTGGACTCGGACGAGGGAGCGGTCGTGCAGCATCACCTCGATGATGTCCAGAACTGTGGAGTAGTCCGGCTCGACGCCCCGCACGTACGGGCGGAGTGCGGCGTCCATGTGCAATCGACACTCGTCCGGCGTGAGATGCGAACCCAGAGTTGCCAGCGACCCGACGGTCTCCGTCGAGAACGCGACGGGAGGTGCGACGAACACGTCGCGCAACGTGCGGGCGTGAGTGCCGGTGAACGACGCGAATCCTCCCGGACGAAACTTGGCCCCGAACACCCATCCGGAGTGCGCCAGTCGGACGTCGAACCGTCGAGTGAGTACGCCCGTCACGACCACCGGATCGGTCACCCCTTCTCGAAGGTGCCCGCGTTCGACGCTCAAGGTGCATGCTGGGTGCGGAAGCGTCGAGCTGGCGTACGTCGATCCGGACGGCAGATCCCAGAGCAAAAGCCAGTAGTTCTCGATCCACGGAGACAACGGAGCCGAGCAGGGAAGCCGAGTGAGCTCGACGTGGCGTGCGAGTTCAGCGGGTCGTAGAACACCCGCAGTGGTTGCTGTCGCATTTTTCCTATCCGCCACGTGGAGCAGTCTAGGAGGCTGTGACGACACCGTTCGTCAGGAGAGAGACATGAACACCACGCCCGTGGCAACACTGAAGATGGTCACACTGGACTGCGCTGACCCCGAGGCCAACGCGACCTTCTGGTCGTCTCTGCTCGGATGGGACGTCGTCCACTCCGAGAAGGACTACGCGATGTTGGCGGGCCCCAGCAGCGCGTTGGGGTTCGGACGAGTCGAGGACTATGCCCCGCCCACGTGGCCCAACGAACACGGCAGCAAGCAGTTTCACTTCGATCTAGCCGTGGCCGATCTCGACGACGCAGCACGCGCGGCCGTCGACCTGGGCGCCACCCTCCCCGACGACCAGCCCGGCGAAACCTGGCGGGTCCTGCTCGATCCGTCCGGTCACCCCTTCTGCCTGACCAAAGCCGAGAACTGGGGATAGTGCGAGAAGAACGACATCCCAGGGTCCGGTCCGTCCTGCGAGCTACTTGTTCCGCTTCTGTTCCGCTCGGATCAGCCCGCCGCCGACGATCAAACGCTGTATCTCGCTCGTACCCTCGTAGAGACGTAGCAGCCGCACGTCGCGGTAGATCCGTTCGACCGGTATCTCGCGCATGTAGCCTGCACCGCCGTGGATCTGGACCGCAAGATCGGCTACCTTGCCGACCATTTCGGTACAGAAGAGTTTCACGGCAGAGGGGGCGATGCGTCGGTCTGTTTTCTCGACCCAAGCCCTCGCTGCTTCCCTGACCATGGCGCGGCCGGCCATGACCCCTGCCTGCTGGTCGGCGATCATCGCCTGCACGAGTTGAAAGTTTCCGATCGGCTCACCGCCTTGCCTCGACACCGCAGCGTGAGACACCGACTCGTCGAGCGCACGTTGTGCCTGACCGACGGCGAGTGCGGCGATGTGCACTCGCCCACGCGCCAACGACGTCATCGCCGCTTTGTACCCGATGTCGCCGTTTCCGCCGACAAGCGAATCGGCCGGGGCCCTCACGTCGGTGAACGTCACGTCCGCGGTTCCCGATCCCTGCTGGCCCATCTTGGCGTCCTTGGCCCCGACGGTGATTCCATGAGTGTCGGCAGGGACGAGGAACACTGCGATACCGTTACCGCTCTCCGGTTTCGGATCCAACTGGGCGAAGACGACGAACATATCGGCGATCGGCGCGTTGGTGATGTACCGCTTGTTGCCGTTGATCACCCAGCCCGAACCGTCGACTCTGGCCGTGGTCGCGAGCCCAGCAGGATTGGAACCGGCACCGTCCTCGGTCAGAGCAAACGAGGCGACGATGTCGCCTGCTGCCATACCCGGCAGCCACTTCGCCTTCTGCTCCTCGGTGCCGAAACCGACGAGAACCTGCCCGGCAATCCCGTTGTTGGTACCGAACATCGACCGCAGGGCCAGCGACGTGTAACCGAGCTCCATCGCGACTTCGACATCCTGAATCAGGTTGAGACCCAGTCCGCCCCATTCCTGCGGTATCGCGAACCCGAACAGGCCCATCTCCGCGCACTGCGCCCGCACATCATCCGGTATGGCATCAGCGTTCATGATCTCCACTTCGCGCGGTACGACGCGTGACCGCACGAATTTCGAGATCTGCGTCAGCACATCGGAAAAGACATCGTCGGGTACATCCGGGTTCAGGGTGTCCATGCATCCACTATCGACCCGGACACCACTGTGCAGCAATCACCAAGCGACTGGTTCGCTCGCACCGACAGCTTGACTCTCCAGTGCAGGGAGACTGGATGGTAGGAGCATGAACGAACCAACGCCGCCGGAAACACATACCTTCTACCCGACCACCCTGTCGCTGAAGGGTCGAAGGGCCGTTGTGGTCGGCGGGACCAGAGGCCTTGGATCGGCGGTCGTCGATCGTCTCGCCGACGCCGGAGCACAGGTGCTGTCGGTCGGTCGAACACCTGCGCGCAGGACCAGGGTTGACGGCACGATAGAAGTTGACGTCACCGACCCGGTGTCGGCGGGCAAAATTGCTCGCGCGGCGGACGATGCAGGCGGAGTCGACTTCGTGGTGCACGTAGCAGGCGGTTCCTCGTCCCCGGGCGGCGGCCATGCGACGATGACCGACGCCCACTGGTACGACGAACTTGCGCTCAACCTGATGTCAGCGGTCCGCATCGACAGAGCGTTGGTGCCGCTTTTGTTCGCGAACGGAGCGGGTGCGATCGTGCACGTCGGGTCGATACAAGGCAGGATGCCGTTGTACGACGGGACACTGGGTTATGCCGCTGCCAAAGCCGCGTTGCGCACGTACAGCAAGGGGCTCGCGAACGAGCTCGCTCCTCGTGGAATACGCGTCAACACGGTCTCACCCGGCGGGATTCAGAGCGACGGCGCACTCGATCTGGCCAGGCGGATAGCCGCGGCGCGCGATGTGAACGAGCAAGAGGGCATGACTGTTCTCATGGACTCGCTCGGTGGGATTCCGGCCGGCCGATTGGCGCCGGCCTCCGAGATAGCCGACGTCATCGGATTCGTCGTGTCCGACGCGGCTGCATCGATGACGGGACACGACGTGATCGTGGATGGGGGCACCGTGAAGACGACGTGACCGCCGCACCCACGACGAGTCGAGGGGTGCTCAGCGCGAGTGCGCAGTGACCTGTGCCGACCGCGGTCGGGTCAGGCTGCGCGGACCGACAGCAGCCGTACGGATGTTCGGGTACGACGGCTTCGGCGTGGAGGGCGCGGTCGTCGGCTCGGTGCGTCGTTCGCCCACACGAACCGACTCTGGACCGGCGCACGGGTATACGACGCCGTCGATCCGCAACGAAACCTCGTAGTTGCCCTTCACCAGCGCGAAGGTCGACATCGTGACGCCCGTGTGACCCTCGGGAACCACCACGCGGTGACTCAGTGCGAACACCCCCGCGTGCAACACCTCGCAGACCTGACCTGGGCGAACGTTGTCGGCTCGGACTGCGATCACGTTGGCCGCACCGCTTCGTGGGACCGACGCGGACACTTCGGGTGCATCGTCGACGAGCCTGAGATGGTTCCTGTCGCCCCGCATGAACTCACTCCTCCAGTCAGCAGGCCCCGACATCGACGTCGAATGCCTCTCGATGGGTATTCGGATTCCGTCGCTGCAGGTATTGGTTTGTCCGCAGATCGGCTTCAGCGGTGACGCACTCGGCCGAGGCCCGCAGTCGATGATTCTGCGGTGCGCGTCAAACCCAACGCTGTCAACAACGCGATTCCCCACAGCGCGAACAGCGGATCCCACACGATCGCGTGTCCGATCATTGTCGTCTCGTTGTATCCACCGCTCGGTGTGAACAGTCCAGCCAGCACCGCGCCTGCCGCGATGGTCGACATGCCGCCCCACCCGACCAGAACGAATCCGCCCGCCCAACCGACCACCCGCAACGGGCGGTGGAAGCGCCCCTGATGACGCTCGTCGACCCACGGCACGACCGCCGCAACCAGCTTGACGACAGCGATCGTCCCCAGCGCCAGCCCGGTCGTCAGCGGGTGTTCAACCGAAAGCTGGACGGCCCACTCCCCGACCGATTCGAGCTGCCACCGCCCGCCGAGCGCCCAGTACATGCTTGCCACCGCGTGAACCACCCCGGCCCCGGCGGCAACCGCGAACGCTGCAGTCGAAGCCTTCGTTCGCTCGGTGCCCCGTGTTCGCATGGAACAACGGTACGAATTACCCGAGGGCGGCACATCCAGGATTACCCGGAGTGCTGCCCTGACCGCACCCGGATACCGACACCCAGTTTCCGGCGCCGCACTACGGGAGCGAATTCGCTTGAACGGTGACTGTTGTCGTGGGGCTCGAGCATCACGCTGGGGCTACCAGTGCGCGATGGGAACTGCATCTCGCTCCACTCCATGCGCCGCTATGAAGCACGGAGGTTGGCATCCTCACTCCGAATCGACCGTGCTCGTGGTCGATTCCGGCGCCGACGGCACCCAAGGCTTCAGCGGTTGCACCACATCACGGTAGAACGCATCTATCTCATCGGTGCGGTCGGGCGCTCTCCAAAGACATTCATTCGACCGAATGACTCCAGGACTGCTCCGAAGATCGACGATTCCAGCCTCGCCGGCGCTACCCGCCCCAACGCTTCAATTCGTCGGGCGCGAAGTACATCTGTTGAGTAGCACCGAAACGAACCAGGATCTGGTTCTTCTCCTCGTAGAACCAGACAACAGTGCCGTAGACACCGCTCATGGGCCCACCCGTCGTTGTTACCCCGTCTCCAACCTCGTAAGCCGCCATTCCCACAGATTACCTATCGCCCAGATGCGACGACGTGTGCAGAAGTAGTGAATCGACGCATTGCCTCTCGACCACTGCACCTTTGGGACTGCACGACCTCACAGTTATCCGAGGATGGTTGAAAGGAATCCGAGCAAACAGGCGCTGACCGTCAAGGCAGGCGGTATCCGGCAGCACGGAAGAGTCGATACCACTCTTCCCGGCTCAGACTGATATCGCTCCCGGCCACGGCTTCAGCTACTCGACTCGGCGTGGTCGTCCCCAGGACAACTTGGATCTTCGCCGGGTGACGGGTGAGCCATGCCGTCGCAATGGAAGTGGGAGTCACACCGTGATCGCGGGCGAGGTCGTCGAGAGCGTCGTTCAGTTCTGGGTAGTTGTCGCGATCACCGATGAAAACCTTTCCTGTGTAGCCGCTTTGGAAGGGCGACCAAGCTTGCAAGGCTATGTCGTTGATGCGCGCGTAATCCAGAAGGCCGTTGCTCAGGTCGATCGATTGGTCGAGACCACCGATGTTCGACGCCAAACCCGCAGCGATCAACGGCGCATGGGTGAGGCTCAGTTGCACCTGATCGATGATCAGCGGCTGCGTCACCTCGGTGGCAAGCAACTGAATTTGACCGGGTGTGTGGTTGGAGACGCCGAAACTGCGCACCTTTCCGGCCGAGTGCAGAGCGTCGAATGCAGCGGCGACCTCGCTGGGCTCGACCAGACTGTCCGGCCTGTGCAACAGCAGCACGTCGAGATGATCCATGCGGAGCGCGGAGAGCGATCCCTCGACGGTGTCGAGGATGTGCGCCTTGGAGAAGTCGTAGAACCCGTCCCGGATCCCTACCTTGCTTTGAATGACGACCTGCTCGCGTTCGGAGGGCAGGAATGTCACTGCGTCTCCGAATCGACGCTCGCATCCGTGTCGACTTGTGCCGTAGATATCAGCGTGGTCGAAAACCGAAACACCCGCATCGCGAGCGGTCCCGACGAGCTTCGCGATACTCGCATTGTCGAGTGCTTCGATGCGCATCAGGCCGAGAACGATGCTCGACGCGCGCGGGCCGCCAGCGAACATCTCGTAATACTTCACGCACACCCTCGATCACCATTCGTGCCTGCACCGTCCAGAGGCCGCCACCCTACCCTCCTCCAGCGCGCCAGTTTCTACATTTCGACGGTGTCGTTCGTGCCGACATCCGGCTTGTCGCCCGTGATCCTGGACTTGGCGTACGCGAGCAGGGTCGATACCTTGGACCCCGGCGCTGACCAGTATTCCGCGCCCTCCGCTTCGACAGAGATCAAAACGACCTCGGGAGACTCAGGGCCGTCGTCGAACCATGCTGCCGCCGCCTGATTCCATAGTTCCTTCTTCTTCGCCTCGTCGAGAACGATCTCTGCTCGTCCGGACACGGAAACCCAGGCTGTCCCCGACTGGAACGACACATTCACCGAACTGTCCGCGCGAACGTCGCCGACCTTGCGCGAATCGTTGCGCGCGAAGAACCACAGCGAACCGTCGAAGTCGTGCTCCTGCAGTGCCATTGGACGGGACAGCAGGTGTCCGTCACGGCCGTGTGTGGTGAACATGCACAGCTTCGAATCCTTCAGGAGCTCGGTCACTTTGGAGATACCGGCCGTACGGTCGTCGTCGATTGTCATTTCAGGGTTGTACCCACAGTGAGCCCCCGCAAACGACAACGGACTTGGACCCGACCGTTATCGCGCCCGTCCGGATGAAACCCTCAACTGGGTTCGGTGGTGACCGCGGTGCCGTAGGCGCACACCTCGACTCCTCCGGTGTCGCCGTAATCGTTGGTTTCGAATCGAAACGCGACCACGGCATTGCCACCCTTCGCCGTGGCTTCCGCCGACAATCGGGACAGCGCTTCGGTGCGAGTTTCCTGCAAGAGCGTGGTGATGCCCTTCAGCTCTCCGCCCGCGAGCGCTTTGAAGGAGGCACCGATATTCGATCCGATGTGGCGCGAGCGCACGGTCAAACCGAACACCTCACCGTGTACCGCTGTGATGCGATGGCCAGGAATCTCGTTCGTAGTCACGATGATCATGCACTGCACGATAGGCGGTGATTCACGACCGCGACAACGTATTCGACAAGATGCACTGGCGGTGCCAGCCGCGGTCTCCGAAGCACCGACAACCACTCCGAAGTAGGTTCCGAGCCGTACTCGAATGTCGAATCGAGGGCGCATTTCAGGGAGCCTCCCCGTTTTTCGAAACGCGCAACCCGATGCTTGTTCCGCGAGCGGCGCCGCAGAGTCTCGAACTCACGCCGGGGGTGAGGAACACCTGAACCACGCCAACCCATTCTCACGCAGCCTTCGGAGTTCAGCCCCAGGGTGCAGTGACGTCGATGATCCAGGTGACTCCGAAACGGTCGGTGAGCCGAACGGAACGTGAATCGTGATGCGCTCGGACTCGATCCGAATTCAACCGACTAGGTCATGAGTCTTCGACAGGGCGGGCAGTGATCATGTGCGCAGGGGCGTCGCAGCCGCTGCACCCAAGGACGCCACGGTTCGGTCGGCCACCCGCTCGAGCTGCGCACGCGTGGCGCCGTCGCGGGCTCGTTGCGACATGCCCTGGATGATCACGCCGATGTATTCGGAGATCTCGATCGGATCCCAGGATGTCGGAAGGACGCCGTCGGCAATGTCGGCGGTGATGCGCTCCGACAGAAGCGCCACGTTGGCATTGCGCATGTCGCGCAATCGATCTGCGACACCCTGGTTGGCGTCGGTGACGCTGACGGCAGAGCTGATGATGAGACACCCACCCGGACACGACTCGTCGGTGTAGTGCGACGCGGCGTCATACAACAGCCGGGAGATCAGCTTGGCCGCATGAGGTTCCTCCGAGAAGGCGCGGTTCATGAAGTCACCGCGTGTGGCGAGGTAATGCTCCACGGCCGCGAAGAAAACGCCTTCCTTGCCACCGAATGCGCCGTAGAGGCTCGGAGGGTTGATGTGCATCGCGGAGGTCAGCTTGGAGACGGATGTGCCCTCGTAGCCATGCTCCCAGAAGGCAAACATCGCCTGTTCTAGCGCGGTGCCCACGTCGAACTTCCGCCCCTGCCCCGGTACGCCTGCCATAGGACCTCCTGGTCTCGCTCCGAATTGTGATCTAGTCTACTCCTGTAGCGATCACTACGCGAATCCCTTACCCTCGGTTACGAACTTTGGTTCGCCGAAGCACCGCAAAGGAACCGTCACAGCCCGAGCTTGCAGTTCATCGTCCAGGGGGATCGAAATGCGTAGTGCCGCTTCATTCAAACTCGGCCTCAGCCACACGGCGGACGCCGACTCCGCGTGGAAGGTCGAGGCCGTCAAGCAAGTCGAATACCATGTCATCGCCGCGCGAAACCTGTTCGCGCTGAAAAGTACGCAGCTACTCGACAGTTGCAGCGCGGCACCCTTGACCCGCGGCGACCGTCGTCTGATCATCATCGATGCCAATGTCGACCGCATCCACGGCGACCGTATCCGCAGGTACTTCGAACACCACGGCGTCGACGCACACTTCGTGCCCATGCGAGCCGACGAGACAGTCAAGGAGTGGAGCTCGGTAATCCGGGTGGTCGACGCCATGAACGGCTTCGGCATCGACCGGCGCCGCGAGCCGGTCATCGCCATCGGTGGTGGCGTACTGCTCGACGTCGTCGGATTCGCCGCCAGCGTGTACCGCCGTGGAACCCCCTACATCCGCATCCCGACCACGCTCATCGGCCTGGTCGACGCCGGTGTCGGCGTCAAGACCGGCGTCAACTACGCCATGGGCAAGAACCGTCTCGGAACGTATGCGCCGGCGATCGCCACCTACGTCGACCGCGCGTTTCTCCGCACCCTCGACGACCGGCACCTGTCCAACGGTCTCGCGGAGATTCTGAAGATGGCGCTGATCAAGTCGGTCGACCTGTTCGAGTTGCTCGAAACGTACGGTCCGCGTCTGATCGCCGACAACTTTCAGGGGACGTCAGGCGAACTCGACACTGCCGCAACGCAGGTCATCGCGGAGTCCATCCACCTGATGTTGGAGGAACTGCAACCGAATCTGTGGGAGTCCTGCCTCGAACGGTGCGTCGACTACGGGCACACGTTCTCCCCCACTCTGGAGATGGAAGCGCTGCCCGCGTTGCTACACGGTGAAGCCGTCGGCATCGACATGGCCCTGACGTCGGCACTGGGTTTCCTGCGCGGCAGCCTCGGCAGCGCCGACCTCGACCGGATACTGACGGTCATGAAGCGGCTCGGGCTGCCGGTCTGGAACGACGTGTTGGACAAGACAGGACTGCTCGACGCCGCACTCGCCGACACCGTCCGTCACCGTGACGGTCGGCAGCGATTGCCGCTCCCCGTCGGCATCGGCGGTCACCACTTCGCGAACGACGTCACGCCCGGCGAAATCGCCTCCGCGCTGAAATTGCTGAGCCGAAAGAACGCCGAACTCGGAGAACCGACGGTCACGAGGGTCGCGTCATGAAGTGGGACAGCCTCTACATCGAGGGCTTCGGTTCGTATCTTCCGGATGCGCGAGTCCAGGCTGCCGACATGGTCGCCGCGGGCCGCTTCGAGGAGGTCGAGCATCAGAAGACCGGGCAGACGTCGGCGGCAGTGTCCAACCCCGACCTCGGCGAGTCCGCTCCGGACATGGCCGTTCTCGCGGGCCGAGCTGCGTTGAAAGACAGCGGAATCAGCACCGAGGACGTCGACCTCCTCGTCCACGCCGTAGTCCTGCACAACGGGCTCGAGGCGTGGAACTGCGGCGCATACATCCAGAACGAACTCGGTATCGAGGACTGTTTGCCGATCGAGATCCGGACCGCCTGCGCCGGCGCGATCGTCGGGATGGAGATGATCGGACGCTGGTTCGACGGTCGCGGCAAGGGCCTGGTCACCGCATCCGACGCGTGGCGTGAGCCCCTGTTCGATCGGTGGACCTCCGACAGCGGACTGGTCTATGGCGACGGCGCGGGGGCCGCCGTCATCGGTCCGGATCCCGGCCCGTTCCGCCTGCTGTCCACCTCCGTGGTGAGCGACGCGCACCTCGAGCAGATGCACCGCGGCCACGACAGTCTCGCCATGCAGGTCTATAGCACCGACGGTCCGCTCGACCTGCGGAAGCGGGTAGCCGGATTCACCGAAATGCATTCCATCGACGAATTCTGGTCCCGCAACTCGGCAGCCCTGTCGCGTTGCGCCGAAACAGCATTGGGTGATGCCGCCACGCACCACGGTGAGATCACCCGGTGGATCGTCCCGAACTTCGGCAATGTGCTGCTCCGCAAGCAATGCTTCGAGCCGCTGAAGATCCGCCCTGATCAGACACTTGTCGAACTCGGCCGCGAGATCGGCCACACCGGTGCCGCCGATCCTTTGCTCGGTCTCGATCTGCTCCGCCGTACCGAGACGCTGGACCCGGGTGACCGAATCATGCTCACCGGCATCGGCGTCGGATTCACCTGGGGATGTGCAGTCGTCGAATACACCGGCCACGACAACTCAACGAAGGGATAGACCATGGTCACCGAGACACGTCTGAGCGAGCCCGCAGCCACGCGTCCTACCAACGCGAACGTCGCCATCCTCTGGATGCTCCTCGCCGTATTCGGCGTCGGCACCGTCGAATATCTCGTCGCGGGTGTCCTCCCGGACATCTCGTCCGACGTCGCCGTGAGCAATTCGACGGCCGGCCTGCTCGTCACGATCTACGCCGTCACCGTCGTGATCGGCGGCCCGCTGCTCACCATCGTCACCACCCGGGTCCCGCGAACACCGCTCATCGCAGCGCTGATGGCCCTGTTCATCGTCGGCAACATCGGCACCGCATTGGCGCCGAACTTCGCCACCCTGGTCGTCTTCCGGGTCATCACCGCGCTTCCGCACGCGACGTTCTTCGCGCTGTGCCTCGTGCTGGCCACCTCCCTGGTGGCCCCCGAGTTCCAGGGCCGCGTCATCGCCCGCGTCACGCTCGGCCTCAACCTCGCTACGGTTCTCGGTGTTCCGCTGGGCACGTTGATCGGCACCCAACTCGGCTGGCGCTGGTCGTTCGCCATCATCGCGATCTTCCAGCTCGTCGTCACCGCAGCCCTCATCGTCTCGACCCGACGCGCAGCGCCGTCTCATCAGACCGGCAGCGTCACCTCGGAACTGGGCGTGTTCACCCGCGGCCCGGTGCTCTGGGCCATCGGCCTCACCGCGTTGAGCCAGGCCGCGCTGTTCGTCGTGTTCACCTACATCGCGCCGTACCTCACCGACCACGCCGGGATCTCGGCGTCCACCGTCACCATCGTGCTGTTCGTGTTCGGGGTCGGCTCGGTGGTCGGCAACCAACTCGGCGGCCACTTCGCCGACAAGGCCCTGGACAAGACGCTCTACGTCGCGCTCACCGCACTCGCCGCGGCACTGCTGGTGCTGTTCTTGTTCGGCGGCACCCCGTGGTTCGCGTTCGCATGGATGTTCGTCCTGGGCGCCGCAGGCTTCTCCATCATTCCGCCGTTGGCCTCCAAACTGATCGGCGCGGCCAGTCAAGCGCCGCACCTCGCCGCGACGGTCAACATCGCCGGTTTCCAGCTCGCGAACGCCGCGGGCGCGTGGATCGGGTCCATTGCGTTGTCCGGCGGCTACAGCGTCGGGATTCTGCCCGCCATCGGGGCTGTTCTCGCCGTCGCCGCCGTCGGATTGCTGTTCCTCAGTCGCCGTACCGCCCGGGTGGCCGTGTGAGAGCGGCCGTGATCGACGCGCCTCACTCGGTGTCGGTCGTCGAACTCGACGCGCCTGTCTGCGGTCCTGACGACGTCGTCGTCGCGGTGAAGTACGTCGGCCTGTGCGGTACGGATCTCGAACTACTGCACGGCACGTCGTCGTATCTGGTGGACGGCAAGACGTCGTATCCGCATCACTTCGGACACGAGTGGGTGGGCATCGTCCAGGAATCGGGCGCTCACGTCCATGACCTCGCCGCCGGCGATGCCGTCACCGGCAGCACGATGATCTTCTGCCAGTCGTGCACGGCCTGCGGATCGGGTCGACGCAATCAATGTTCCGACCTCCGTGAGGTCGGCCTCTACGAGCACGGCGGCGCCGCAGCCGAATTCCTCGTCATGCCGCGTCGCGCCCTGGTATCCCTGGGCCGCGCTCCGGCCGAACCGGAACACGTTCTCATCGAACCCCTGGTCACCGTGCTCGAAGCCGTCGACTCGGCGTCGGTCTCCCCGGGCGATCGCGTCCTCGTCATCGGAGCGGGGACCATCGGCAGCCTCGCTATCGCCATGCTGTCGCAGTACCCCGTCACCGTCGACGTGCTCGAACCACGACCCATCGACCACCTCGGTCCCAGCGCCGCCGCACACAGCTTCACCAGTACCGAGGCCCTGGCAGGACCCTACGACATCGTCGTGGAAGCCTCGGGTGGCGACGGCGCGCTGGGAACGGGAATCGGCGTACTCCGACCGGGCGGAAAGTGCATACTCGTCGGGGTCGCCGCGCAGTCGGAGTCCATCGACCCCGGAGCGGTTGCGCTGGCCGGAATCTCGATCATCGGGGTGCGCCATGGCGTCGATCACTATCGGCGTGCAGCGGCCCTGTTCCCCCTCATCCGGCCCGCCCTGGCGTCGCTCATCGACAGCGTCGTGCCCCTCTCGGACGCGAAATCCGCCTTCGATCGACTCGAAAGCCACCGAACCCGGCCGAAGGTGGTGATCTCCATTGACTAGACCCGGCTACACGGTCGTCACCGGCGCGAGCAGCGGCATCGGCCGCGCCATCGCGCTTGCGCTCGCCACGGAAGGGCACAACCTCATCCTCGGCTACGGCAACGGAATCGATCGAATCGACGCCCTGGTCAACGATATTCGTGCGGATCATCCCGTCGATGTCGTCCCGCTTCGGCTGTATCTGCGCGACGCCCATGCCGCCGTCGAGACCGTTCTCGACGCAGCAGATCGCCTCGGCGAGATCCGATGCCTGGTCAACAACGCCGGTGTCAACGACCGTTCTCCGGCCGATGCGCTCGACGTCGGCCGCATCGAGGATGTGCTGGCGATCAACACGGTCACGCCGTTGGCGTTGGCGTCGGCGGTGGGTCGCCGCATGATCGCCGACGGTATCGCGGGATCCATCGTCAACATCACCTCGGTTCACGACTCGGTGCCCATCACCGGGGGATCGATCTACTGCGCGAGCAAGGCGGCGCTGGCGGCGTCGAGCAAGGTGCTCGCCCTCGAATTCGCGCAGCACGGTATCCGCGTCAATTGCGTCGCACCGGGCGAAACGGCGACCGCGATGAACGGCGTCGACGACGAGTCCTCCTACGCCGCCATCGACCGGCCCGCGATCCCGCTCGGTCGTCCGGCGGGTGTGCACGAAGTAGCCACTGCCGCGGTGTTTCTCGCGAGCTCCGCGTCGAGCTATGTCACCGGAACCACCATCACTGTCGACGGCGGACTCGTACTCACCGCCGCCGAGCAGAACGCACGCTATGCCGGTGAACTGCACACGGCCGATACATCGAAGGCCGCCACATCGAAGGGAGCTGCATGAGAGCCATCATCGTTCACGGCAAGGGTGACCCCGACGTCCTCACCGTCGGCGAGATCGAGGAGCCCACCGCGGGGCCCGGCGACATCACCGTGTCGGTGGCCGCCGCGGCCGTCAACCCGGTAGACCTCAAGACCCGGTCCGGCTTCCTGCCCATCGATCTGACGTATCCCGCGGTGCTGGGATGGGACGTGTCGGGCACGGTCGAAGCAGTCGGCTCGTCCGTCACTCGATTCGCCCCCGGCGACACCGTCATCGGGATGATCGCGCAGCCGGCGCACCGTTTCGGTACGTACGCCGAGCGCGTCGTCGCCGACGAATCGCTGTTCGCCCACGCCCCCACCGGCGTCGGCCTCGAGCATGCGGCCGCGATCCCGTTGGCGGCGCTCACCGCCGTGCAACAGCTCGACAAGATCACGCTTCCGGCAGGCGCCACCGTGGTGGTGACCGGTGCTGCGGGCGCGGTGGGGCGCATAGCGTCGGCGATCCTGTTGTCGCGCGGCCACCGGGTCGACGCGCTGGCGCGGGAGACGGACACCGACGACCTTCTCACGCTCGGCGTGGGGTCGGTGTTGGCCAAGCCCGTCGATCTCGAGCCACGGAAGTACGACGCGGTGGTCGACACCGCCGGAGTGGTCGAGGCCATCGACGGTGTGCGTGACGGCGGATCGTTCGTCTCCATCGAAGACGGCGACCAACCCGAACCACAGCGGGGCATCACCCCGGGTAAGAGCTACGTGAACGAGGACGGGCCTGGCCTAGCGGAGTTCGCCTCACTTGTCTCCTCGGGGGAGATCACCGTGCCGATCGCTCGCACATTCGGATTCGACGAAGCCCCGCAGGCTCACGCCATGCTCGCTGCCGGTGGAACACGAGGAAAGGTGCTGTTGATCCCATGACCGTCACCACGAATGCCCGAACATCGCTCAGCACGATCGGAATCACTGTTCCCGACGCGCACGAGGCAGCCGATTTCGTCGCGTCTCTGCTCGGCGTCGAGAGTGGCAACGGCGCGACGGTTCCGGTCGGCTCCACATCGATCGAATTCACGTCCTCGCGCAGCCCGAATCAGGCCCCGCCGCGCCTGGTCGACATCGGCACCAATCACCTCTGCTTCACCGTCGGCGACATCGAACGCGCTGCCGATCACCTTGCCGGGCTGGACGATGTGTCCGTTCTCGGCGAGGTGATCACCGTGCCGGAAGGCCCGATCGCCGGCAACAGATGGGTCTACTTCCGTTCACCGTGGGGGACATTGTTCGAACTGCAGAACTGGCCCGAGGTGCCGGGCTATTACGGCGACACCGACGCCCGCCTGCATCACCGACGCGAGGACTTACCGTCGGCCACTCTGCCCACGTGCCGCGGATTGGACCACTCGGGGTACAGCGTCGCCGATCTGGACGCGGCCATCGACCGCCTCGTGAATCACCATGGAGCGACGGAAGTTCTGCGGACCGACATCGAGGCCGACCGCGGCTTCATGACCGCGCAGTTCGACCTCGACGTGGAAGGTACGTCGCGGATGGCAATGGTGTCGGTGGGAGAGCTGAACATCGAGCTGTTCGAACACCACATCGGCCGTCGATACGCCGCACGCCCACTCACCGCGAACGGCAGCAACTTCCTGACGCTTCCTGCTGAGGGTCGGCGCGACGGCGTTCGACTGTTTCCGGGTGCGCTGTGAGGTACGGACTCAACCTCCCGAACTTCGGGCCGCAGATCGATGCCGACGGGATCCTTGCGTGGGCCACCACCGCGGAAGCCGCCGGCTTCGACAACGTGCTGCTGTCGGATCACGTGGTGCTGACCGACGACGCCCATCGCCGCTCGCCCGCGCCGTTCTACGAGTGCCTGGCGACGCTGTCGTGGTTGGCGGGTCAGACCCACACCATCCGTCTGGGTAGCGGCGTGCTCATCGGCAGCCACCGCCATCCGGCGCACCTCGCGCACGCGACGGCCACCATCGACACACTCAGCGGTGGGCGGTTGATCGTCGGCGTGGGTGTCGGGTGGACGTCTCAGGCGTTCGACGTGCTGGGTGTCCCCTATCACCAACGCGGGCGGCTGACCGATGTCACCCTCGACGCCCTGGTGGCGGCATGGTCGTCGGAGACCTACGAGGCCCTCGGCGCCAGTGGCACCCCGCGCCGCGTGCACGGTGGGCCGCTGCCCGCCCAGACGCCGCACCCGCCGCTGTGGATCGGCGGCAACGGCCCCGCTGCGATCGCGCGGACGAACCGCGTGGGCACTGGGTGGCATCCGCTGCACCCGTCGAGGCAGCTGTGCGCGGCCGGCGCCGACGCCCTCGACGACGGCAAGGACTTCGTCCCACGTATCTACTTCCTGCCCACCGAGACTCCGGTTCAGTCGCCGAACCGTCCCCTCGGGTACGGCAGCGTCGAGCAGATTCACTCGGACATCGATTTTCTCGAGGGGCTCGGCGCCGGCACCGTGGTTCTGGATACCGATCCGGGCGATCAACGGTTGCGGCGATCCACCGAGCACGATCTCGAACTCGTCCGCTTCGCCGGAGAAAGCATGGGGATGGGGGTCACGGTATGAGTCTGCAGCCCAGCCCGATTCGGCAGTCCATCACTGCGGGTGCGTTCCTGTTCGACATGGACGGCACCCTCGTCGACTCGCACGCATCCATCGAGGCGGTGTGGTTCGAGTTCGCCCAGCGACACGACGTCGACAGATCGATTGTTGCCGAGGCACTTCCGGGCCGACTCGCCGCCGATATCGTTCTGCGCGTCCTCGGACCCGCAGCCGACGTACGATCCGAGCTGCAGTGGATACGAGAGCACGAGCGCCGGAGCGTGGTGCCGGTTCAGCCGATTGCCGGCGCCGCGAGATTCCTTGCGTCGGTGCCGCCCGAGAGGTGGGCGGTGGTCACGTCGGCGACGCGATCGATGATGGTCCGACGCCTCACCGCCGCCGGGCTCCCGACGCCGCGGATCGCCGTCGCCGCGGAGGACGTGACCGTCGGCAAGCCGGCCCCGGAAGGGTTCCTCTCCGCGGCAGCGCAACTGGGCGCGTCCATCGAGTCGTGCATCGTGTTCGAGGACTCGTCGGCGGGAATGGCTGCCGCGGCGAATGCCGGTGTGCGGTGCATCACCATCGGCGACGAGCCCGGCCAGAACATCGCGCGCGTCGACAACTTCGACTCCCTGCGGGTCGAGATGCGCGACCGGTCGCTGGTCATCGACCTGTACCCGGCGAAAGACGTGCATCCGGTGACCGACGCGATTCCCGTGCGATGACCGATACTGTCTCCGTCGATCTGGGTGGTACGTGGCTGCGCATTCGTGTAGGGAGCGCGACCGAACGGTTCCCGGCGCCCAGTGTGCTGCAACAGCCTGGCCTGTCCGTGGACAGGTTGCTGCAACAGTTGGTGGATACGCTCGACGTCCACGTGCCGCACGGTGCAAGGGTGAACATGTCCTGCGGCGCGGCGCTCGACGAGCAGAAGGGCGTGGCACTCGGTTCCGGGCCACTGTGGGGCGGCGCGCCCTCGGGCGAGATTCCGCTACTGCACATGCTGTCGTCTCGACGCCCCGATGTTCGCTGGACCCTGGTCAACGACGTGACGGCAGGATTGGCGTCGTACGCTCAGGGGTTCGCTCGCCCCACCGATCGGCACCTGGCGTATATCACGATCAGCAGCGGCATCGCGGTGCGCACGGCCTACCTGGCCGAGAAGGTTGTTCCGGTCGATCACCGCGGATTGCAAGGCGAGGTCGGGCACGTGCGCGCCGTCAGTTCCGCGCCTCCGGCCGTGCTGCAGTTGCCGTGCGCGTGCGGTGGCGTCGGGCACATTTCGTCGATGTCGTCCGGTCCCGGAGTGGCGGCGGTCGCGCAAGTCCTCGGAATCGACTACGAGGAGCGGAGTTTCGCTTCTTCGCTGGCGGAGGGTACCGATGACCTCGCTCGATTGCTGACCGTGGTAGTCGAACCCATTGCCGAGTTGATCCGCACCATGATCACGCTCGATCCGCGACTCGACCGCATCGGGATCGGCGGCGGGGTAGCGGAGGGACTGGTCGGGTTCTACGAGCGCGAACTCATTGCGCAACTTGCCGGCTCGCGTTCGTATGCCGACTCGCTCACGTCGGATCGGGTTCGCGAGATCATCCACGTGTGCGCGCCCGGCGACATCGACACACTCTCCGGAGCGGACGCAATCGCCGACGGTTACCTTCGTGTGACTAAGATTTGAAAGAGGAACGATGACAATCGAACTCACCCACCGCGCCATCGTCCGGCACGGTAGCCACTCGTCCGTCGAGATTCGCCCGACGCCCTCCCCTGGGCCCGGCGAGCTGCTGCTCGCGCCGGAAGCGGTGTCGCTGTGTGGAACCGACATTCAGATCGTGCGGGGAGACCGGAACGATCCGTCCCCGATCGTCGGGCACGAGGGTGCTGCGCGAGTCGTCGAGCTGGGCGAAGGAGTGTCGGAATTCGCAGTGGGTGACCGCGTGGTGGTCAACCCGACCCATCCCCACGATTCGTCCTTCCTACTCGGCCACAATGTGGAAGGTCTGTTTCAGGAACGCGTCGTGATCGGAGCGTCCGCAGTCAGCAGCGGTCTGGTGTCGTTGCTGCCGGACGACTTGTCGAGTGTCCGAGCGACCCTTGTGGAGCCGTATGCCGTGGTTCGCTATGCACTGTCGTGTCTCGCGCGCGAGACCCCGCAAACGCTTCTCATCTTCGGGGACGGTCTGATCGGCAACCTCGCGGCCACACTTGCACCCTCGGCGATGTTCCCGACCGTCGAGGTGGCGATGGTGCACCGTACGGAGCTGGGTGCGAAGTGGACCGCCAACTACCTGCCCTCGGTGCAGAACTTCTCCTCCGGCGACGACTGGGAACGTCACATCACCGGGTCCGTTGCGGTGCTCGGCGCGACCCACCGCGCGGGAACTGTCGCCTCGATCGACGAGGCGATACGGCGTCTCGGGGATCGGGTAGTGGCCGTGCACCCTATCGGCGGGGTGCCGGCCAAGGCGACGTCGGGCCTGCTACCAGGTGTGGACATCGCCGGGGTGAGGCAAGCCAACACCGGTGGCCCGACGCCTCCCGCGGTCACCACGTTCAGCCGCGGTGCGCAGCGAGTGGCATTCACTGGTAATCGAGGCGTCACGAACGACCAACTCACCGCGGCGGCTACGGCACTGACCGCAGCGGACGACGCGATCGACGGACTACTGACCCACCGGCGCGACATCGTGGAGGGCACGGCGTTGATGAACACCATCTGCGAACAACGGACCCGGGTGGTGGACGGTGAACTCGTGATGCGGTTGGTGGTGGGGTTGGGGGCGTGAGGGGCCCGTGCCTACTTCGATAAGTGCCTCGAGGTCACGCACCAACCGAATGTAGTTCCAGCATCGATATTTCCGGCTCGGCACCTACGCGCACGGGCGGTCCCCACGTACCGGCGCCGCGCGTTGTGAAGACGGGGGTGCCCGCGACGGTGACGAGCCCTTCGATCGAGGGTTGTTGCAAGGGAACGAGATACCGCAGAGGCCACAACTGACCTGCGTGAGTGTGTCCGGAGAGCTGGAGATCGATTCCGGCACGACGGCGTCCAACGCCTGAACTGGTTGATGAGCCGCCAACAGGGTGAATCGATCGGAAGTTCGCTCGCCGAGGGCGCGGCCGAGGTCGGGAGCATGTGGCGGCGGAGCGGAGACATCGTTGATTCCCGCAAGATCGATGAACGCGCCGCCACGCTCCAGTGTCGCAGTGGCATTGCGCAGAACTTCCACACCCAGGCTCGACCACAGCCTGGTCCATTCGTCGGCGTCGGCGTAGTACTCGTGGTTGCCGGTGACCGCGAACACTCCGAGGGGGGCGTTCAGCTCCGACAGTGGCGTCAACACATCGCCGACCAACTCGACCGTCCCGTCGATGAGGTCGCCGCCCAGAATCACCACGTCGGGATCGTGCTGATTGATCTCGCCGACGATCGCCTCGACGAAACCTGCACCTCGCGTGGGCCCGGCGTGGATGTCGGACACGAACGCGATCCGTAGACCGTCGAATTGCTGTGGGAGGCCATCCGACGCGATGGTGGTGTGCGTGACCTGAGGCTGGGCCGCTTCGACGAGACCGTATCCGACGGTACCGGCTGTTGTCAGCGCGACCACGGCGGCACCGACCCGCGCAACTCGCATCCTGGTGGGCGAACTGTCGCGTTGTTGCGCAACACCTTTGATCCGGATCGCAAGCAACACTGCACCGACCACAAGACCGCCGAGGCACAGATACAGCAGGGCGGCAGCCCACGTAGCTCCGACGAACCCCGGGCCGCGCGCCCAGGACGGATCGAAGATACTTCCGCTTCCGTAGCCGACCACCGTGAGGCACAACAAGACCGCGAGAACACAGTCCACGGTGCGTGCCAACGGACGTGACAGACGCAGAGGAGAAACGAACATGACGCGCACGAAGATCGACAGCACTGCGACGATAGCGACGAGCGCGAGAAGAGGAGCAGGCATGGTGAACGATGACCGGGTTTCTGTTGAAAGAACCATTGCAGCAGACGACGTGAGTTCGTCACGTCGGGTGCCGCTCCGAAGCTGCTGGGCAACTCCGGAGCGACGGACGTTTCAGCCGATCAAGACGATGATCACGCTGGTGAGCACGCTGGTGATGATGAAGAACGGGGCATTGAGCACCCCGTAGTACAGCGGACGGGGGAAGTTGGGGTTGAGCGCAATCTGAAACGTCATGGCCGTGAGATAACCGATCCCGACGAGGAGACCGAATACGACGGCGTCGCCGACCGCGGTGATGTCCAGCGCGGTGATCAACACCGCGCTCGTGATGGTGGTGACAAAGATGCACACCACCGGGCCGAGATTACGCACAAGCGAGGACTCGGGCTCCCCCGCGTTCTCGCGGCCGAGTGCAACGATGTACGGCTTGGCGATGAGGACGGGGAAATACACGCCTGCGATCACCGCGGAGGCCACGAACGCGGCAAGCACTGCGAGCCAATTGATATCGGTCAGAACATCGAACATTTCGGATTCCTTCGAGATGAGCGTCCGTCGACGCCCGTTGAAGTCGGTTGGTGAAACGGGTGTGCGGTGTGCCGCTCAGAGCGCTGTCACGGCCACCTCGCCCCGCTGCGCCGCAGCAGCATGCTCACGACTGTCCCGAGAGGAGATCGACAACGCCGCGAAAACCATGCCTGCCAGCGCGACACCCGCCCCGACGAGAAACGCGTCGTGGAAGCCGTCGGTCAACGCCACGGTTCGATCGACACCGCCGGACATCGCGCGTGCAGTCGTCGCTGTTGCCACCGCCGAGATGACCGCCAGCCCCACTGCCCCACCGATTTGGTTGCCGGCGTTGACGAGACCTGAAGCGAGGCCGGCCTGTTCGTCCGTCGTTCCGGTGAGGGCGGCTACGGTCACGGCCACCAAGGATCCACCCACTCCGAGGCCGGTCAGAACGGACGGACCGAAGACGTCGGAGATGAATCGACCGTCGGCACCGACCTGCGCGAACCAGGCCAGGCCTGCAGCCACGAAGCACAAGGCGACGAGAAGGACAGTCTTGAACCCGAACTTGGTGATCAGCGGTGACGCGCCGCCGGCCGAGGCGATGATCGACAGAGCCAGAGGCAGGTACGCAAGACCAGCCTGAAGCGGGGTGAACCCCAGGACCTGCTGTAGGTACAGGGTGATGAGGAAGAAGCCTGAGATCAAGGATGCGCCCACGAGGAGCATGACGACGTTTGCGCCACGAAGGGTACGTAGTCGGAAGATCGACAGTGTCACCAGCGGTGCCGCACTGCGCCGCTCGATCACCACGAAGACCACCAGAAGTGCGACTGCAGCCGCAGCTCGCAGCAGTGTCGTAGTCGATGTCCATCCGGCTTTTTCGGCGTCGACGAGTGTGAACACCAACAGCGCCAGGCCGGCCGTCACGCTGATCGAACCGGGTAGGTCGAAGCTGCGGGCCCCGTCGACTCTGCTCGACGCCGGGAACAGGCGGAATGCTTGCCACACCATGAACAATCCCACGGGAACATTGACGAAGAGCACCCATTCCCATCCGAGATACGGAACTGCCCTGGGACTGGTGGAGACTGTGATCTCACCAGGAGAATGCAGATATGGGTGCACCAAGGAAGTTCGATGCCGAGACGCGTGAGCGAGCGGTTCGGATGTATCGGGACCGTCTGGCCGAGGCAGGCGACACCAAGATCGCCGCTCGGAAACACGTCGGAGCGCTGCTCGATATCAATCCCGCGACGATCCGGAACTGGGTCGAAAAGGACGAGCCGGTAACTGGCGCGGAACAGCTAGAGGCAGCGATCGACCGCGATACCGAATTGAAGGCGTTGCGGCGCGAAAACTCCGAACTGCGAAGAGCCAACGAAATTCTCAAGACGGCGTCAGCGTTTTTCGCGGCGGCGGAGGTCGACCGCCGACTTCGGTGATCGTCGATTACATCGACGAGTACCGCCACCGTTTCGCCGGTCGTCCCGATCTGCACCGTGCTGCGCGAGCACGGCATCAAGATCGCCCCGTCCACCTACTACGCAGCCAGGAAACGCGGCGCCGTCTCTTCAGCGGCTCTCGAGGAGGCGTACTGCGCGAACACAGTGCACCGGCTGTACGTGGCCAACAGGCGTCTCTATGGTGTGCGGAAAATGTGGTATGCGATGAAACGTGCTGGTCACGACATGGGTCGCGATCAGGTCGGCCGGTTGATGGCGATCTGTGGCGCGGTCGGCGTCGTCCGCGGACGCCGGCGCACGGTGACCACCCAGTCGGACGATCGGGCACCTCGACACCCGGATCTGATCGATCGTCAATGGGATGCGCCGACCCGTCCGGATCAGTGGTGGGTTGCTGACTTCACGTATTGCTGGACTTTGGCTGGATTTGTCTACACATCGTTCGTGGTCGACGTGTTTTCCCGCCGGATTCTGGGGTGGCGGGTGATGACGACTAAGGCGACACCGTTGGTTTCAGGGGTGTTGGAGCAAGCCTTGTTCACTCGTAGACGCTCCGATTTCGTCTTCACTGCAACAGGTTTGGTACATCACTCCGATGCCGGCTCGCAATACACGTCGCTTGCCTTTACCGAAGCGTTGATCGAATCGGGGCTGGCCGGATCGATCGGAAGCGTCGGCGATGCGCTCGATAATGCGTTGATGGAATCGACGATCGGCCTGTACAAAACCGAGCTGATCGACCGACAGAAGTCGTGGACCGGTCGGGCCGAGATCGAACGGGAAACCGCGTCGTGGGTGCATTGGTTCAACACCAGTCGCCTGCACTCCTCGATCGGCTACGTTTCGCCCGTCGACTATGAAAACGAGTACGGTCAGCAATGCTCGATCGCCACCTCCGACCGCGAAGTGGCTTGAACCAGGTCTCCATCAGATCCAGGGCAGTTCACCGAGCCCTGCCACCAGCGCCTCGCATCGTCGGGCCCCGCGGCGAAGCGAGGACGCGAACGAAAGCTGCGACTAAGGCAAATTCGCCAACATCTGAACGACTCTGCCTCCTCGCACACTAAGCTCTCCGACAGCATGACTCACTTCATCGACGCTTCGGCGAGAACTCGGATGCAGTGGTGGCAGTAATGCCGTCCATCACGAGAATTTCAGTATCACTGACCGGGACAGGGTCGTCTTCGTGCACGTCCACTTTTTTGATGAAGAAACCGAGCACGAACGATGCGACCGCCGCAACGAGTGCAATTGCGAATGCAACGCCGATCCCGTCCACGACGCCATAAGACGCGATGACCAAGGTGTACACCGACAGTCCCAAACCCCCGCCCAGAGCCAAGCCCACTTGAACCACAGAATTACCCATCAGCCTGAACTCGGGACGGATCTGAATCTGGGGAATGGTCGACGAAGTTATGGTTTGAACGCTGTTGTAGACACCCGCCAAGAACATCAGTATGTACACCACCCACAGCGGCAGGCTCGGCGACAGCAGTACGAGCAACCCAACGGTGACCAGAATTCGAACGATTCCGCCGATGGCGAGGACTCCTCTCGAATCACCGGTCGACCCGATTCGACGCCCGAATATCGGCCCCAGGACTACACCGGCAATCGCCAGCAAGGTCGTGGTGAGTGCTGCGGCCGTTGCACTTTCACCCATGACTCGAAGTATGTAAGCCGGAACGAAGAACATCGCCGCCATACTCGAGAAAGTCATCAGCATGAGTGACACCGTGATCAACGCCGTATTTCTGTCCGCCAGTACCGGACTCGGAACGATTGCTGCAGCCCCCTTGCGTCGAAGAACCGTTACCAGTCCCCCGATGGCTACGACGGTCATGACGATGAGGGCGTTGTTCGCCGTTCCGCCGAACGGGATGAAGTTGCTACCGAGCGAGAGGCAAAGAATGACACCGGAGAGAGCAACAACCAAGAACCCCGCTCCTGCAAAGTCGAATTTGGCACCCGGCAGTGCAACGGCAGCAGCGTCGGCCTTACGGATTCGTGCGCCGAAGAACACCAGCGCCGACGCGATCAGTAGTAGTGGCCACTCGACGTGGCATACGACTCGCCAGTCGAAGTGGTCGATAATGAGTCCGGTCAAGAATGGGCCGGCCATCATGCCGATAGCTGCACACGTCCCGGCAACACCCAGTAGAGCACCGGATCGCTCAGCCGGGTACAGCACTCGAATCAGCGAGTATCCGAGAACGAAGTTTCCAGCCGACTCGATTCCCCAGAAGAAGCTCACGACGATGACCCACGTCATCGATGGAGCAGATGCACGCATGAGGACGACGACTGCACCCACAGCCAACGAAAAGGACAGCAGGACAGGCATCAACGCTGGATTCTTCGCAGCGAGATAACCGAACAACGGCATACACACGATCCCCAAGACACCACCGATGGTCGACGCCAACGGGTAGATGTCCTGTCCCCCGATTTCTGCCGCCGCTGCCGGTAGCAACGTCGACCCACCGGTGGTCACCATGACTCCGACCATGATGGATATGTAGAGGCCGGCCAGGGTCATCAGCTTCTTATGTTTGGAAGCCCCTAGAAACGAGTTCGCTATAGGTCGGGTTGCATCCACTGCAGCTGATCCTCTCAATGATTCCGCAGTGCGCTCTGCACACGTGCGGGCCGACGGCCATTACCTCGGTACGGACCGGGCGCATTCGAATCCCCGTCGAGTAGTCGCCATCTGTGGGCTACGTCACTGGATATTAGAACAGTCGGTCCACTAAAACAAGGTCTGCAATTTCCGCTGACTGCAATGTCCATTCAACTACCTGTGCGCACAACCGTCTTACAACGAGAATCCTGAAACTTCGTTCCGCTCAATGGGATGGCCGACATCGAATGTTTCGTACGCCGCAATTGCGGCACACCGAGTGGGTAGTGTTTCCATCTGTGATCGGCAAGAGCGCGGCCCGAGACTGGGCCGAAAGCGGTGCCATGGCCCTTACGGGAGAAGCACTGGGCCCACCGCTTCTCCCGCCGGGAAATGCCGCGTCCATTGCACGGGAACTATCCGGGCTGATCGAATCTGCGACCGCTCGCGCACCTCACCCCGTCTCCGTCGACGGCGCGGCGTTGCTGGGCGAACGTGCGGCATGCACCAGCCGAACTCGAAACGGGAACATTTCTGTCGGCGGATCATCCAGACTTCTACCTACGCGTGACAGTTGGGCAGTAGTGACCAAGGCGCGTCCGGACGATGTACTCCTTATCGGAGCATTGGTAGGCGAATCGCTTACGCCCGAATCTGTGTGGCCGCATCTCGCAGCATGGCTAGCGTCGACGTCGGACGACGAGGTCGCTTCACGCATCGCCCTACTCGGCATCGCCGGAGGTGTCGTCGAGGACCGTCCGCTCGTCGAGCGCTCACCCGTCTGTACGCCCACACGCTTCCGTTCGGTCGAAAACGCGCTCGTCGTCGATTTCAGTGCCCTGTGGGCCGGGCCTCTTTGCGCTCATCTTCTCGGGCTTGCGGGAGCCAGAATCGTCAAAGTCGAGACCCCACAGCGGCCCGATGGAGCACGACAGGGCAACTCGGAGTTCTATCGCCTGCTTCACGGCGGCCACGAATCGGTCGTTCTCGATCCTTCGCTTCCTCGTGAACGAACTGCTTTGGCGCAACTCGTTGCCCACGCGGACATCGTCATCGAAGCATCCCGTCCACGTGCATTGCTCGGATTCGGTTTGGATGCTGAGCGATTCGTCGATGCTGGGGGTCTGTGGATCTCCATCACGGCCGACGGACGCGCATCCGATCGCATCGGTTTCGGGGACGACATCGCCGCCGCGAACGGTTTGATCGCACGGGACAACTACGGCAGACCTCTGTTCGTAGGTGACGCCATAGCCGACCCGTTGACGGGACTGGTGGCCGCCGCCGCGGCCTTCACCGCGCCGACCACACAGGGCCACCTGATCGACATCTCGATGTCCGACGTTGTGAGGTCGACGCTCGTGAGGAGCGAGGGGCCAGCGGACATTCTCGACGTACGCGTTCCGCATCGCCGCGCGCCAACCGGTCGCGTGGCCGCATCCGGTTCGCACACCGCAACAGTGTTGTCCGACTTGAATATCGAATCGGTATGACGACTACCGTCATCAGGAACGCCGACATCAACGGAGTCAGCGGTATGGATGTGCGTCTCGAGCGTGGGTTGGTCCGCTCGATCGGTCGCCGCCTCAGAACTACCGGCGCTGATATCGTCGATGCTCGCGGTGGTGCGGTCATCCCTGGCTTGACGGACCATCATGTACATCTCCACGCACTGGCCGCCTCATGGTTGTCGGTCCGCTGCGGCCCACCTCAGGTACGCGGCCCTGCAGAACTGGCTCTGAAGCTGGCGAGATCGTTGAGCGACGACGCCGGGTGGGTGCGTGGGGTCGGTTACGACGAGGAGGTCGCCGGGCCACTCGACGCGCACCGCCTGGACGAGCTGCACGCCGACCGCCCTGTGCGCGTTCAACATCGCAGCGGCGCCCTATGGATGCTCAATTCGCGAGCAGTCGAGTCTGCGGGACTCACGATCGCTGATCATCCTGGAGTCGAACGTTACGGCGATGGCGCGCCTACCGGCCGTGTGTGGCGCGCTGACAACTGGTTGCGTGGCCGCCTTCCCGTCGTGTCTCCGCCCAGTTTGGCCGGTGTCAGCCGCGCCCTCTCTCGGTTCGGCGTCACCTCGGTCACCGACGCCAGCCCCGATCTGGCGGTCGAGTCGCGCGCAGCGATCGAGGCGGACATGGCGGCTGGGCTTCTGACCCAGCGTGTGTGCCTCCTTGGACTACCTCTCACCGCCGATCCGCTCGGATCATCGAGTGTGGGTGGTCGGCTCACGTGTGGTCCTTACAAGATCGTCATCGCCGATTCCGAGCTACCCGACGCACATACTCTCTCGGACACGATTCGACACGCACGTTCCCTGGGGCGAGCTGTCGCCGTCCACTGCGTCACCGCGGAGGCGTTGGTCCTGCTGCTGCACGCCTTCGACATGGTCGGCTGTATCGATGGTGACCGCATCGAACACGCGTCGGTGGTGCCGGACGCCTGCATCGAACCTCTGCGCGCCTTGGGGCTTCGCGTTGTCACTCAGCCCGGTTTTCTAGCACACCGGGGTGACCGTTTTCGCCATGAGGTCGACGAGTTCGAAGCGACGAATCTATATCGGTGCGCATCCTTGATCGACGCGTCGATTCCGGTTGCGCTGTCCAGCGATGCACCATACGGACCCCTCGACCCGTGGTCGGTCCTTGTTTCCGCGAGAGACCGGCACAGCGAAACCGGCGTGACGATCCTGCCCAAGGAACGCATCTCTGCTCGTGCCGCCCTCGACGCGTTCCTGAGCCCTGCGCACGATCCAGGTGGTCGCCCTCGGGCAGTATCTGTCGGCATCGCGGCCGACCTGATCTTGTTGCATGCCCCGCTCGCGACCGTACTGAAGCAGCCGAACGCAAATTTCGTGCGCGCGACCTATATCGCAGGCGAGGCTGTGTGAACGTCGTCGACGAGGTTCCACCTAAGTGCCGTTTCCGCATCGATCGCGTTTCCTGTCAGCATCATCCAGGCGGCGCGCCATCGGCCGACTCGTCTGGAAACACTGACCGTTCCGCCCGCACCCGGAATCAACCCCATCGATACTTCCGGGAGTCGAAAGAAGGACTGGGGGTCGGCGACCACGGATCCAGCGAAGGCCGCGATCTCGAGTCCGCCTCCGATCACCGCGCCGTGGACGTGGGCGACACATCGGGGACCCATGCGCTGAGCAAGCCGATGTAGCTGCTCGCCTGGTCTGTGCTGCGTGCGTATCAAGTGTGCGGTTGCCGGATCAGGAGTAGAGCCGAATTCATCGAGAAACCCGCCGCTGCAGAACGACTTACCTCTGCCGCAGAGAACAACGTCCTCGATCGTGTCGTCGATCAACGCTAGATCGAGCGCATCCACGAGTTGATCTCGCATCGCCGCGTCGATGGCGTTGTGCATCGTTGGTCGGTCGAGTACCACCGTCAGACGGTCGCCGTCTCTCCGTACTCGTATCGACTCGCCTGAGTCCGATTGACCGTGCCTGCGGTCGCCCTTCAGCCACCGCGTGAACTCCGGACCGGATTGCAACGTCGAGTATGCCAGCGACTCTGCAACGAGCCCGTCTCGAACTCTCAGCGATTCCGTCATTCGCAACAATCCCGTACAGGTCATCGACGCCAGCGGAGTCGCACCCACCGCTTTGTCGACCTCGGCTGCAGCATCCTCGATCGAGGACACTTGCACGGTATTTAGGTGATCGACAGTGCCGTCGTGAAACGTAAAAGACAACGCGTCGAGTAGTTCTTCGAGATCCGCCGACGGCGTACCGATCCCAATCAGAATGCGGTGGGACCGTCGTGCTCGCTCTGCGGCCGCGGCCAGGGTCTCGACGTCAGCCTGGCCGCGCTCTGGTAGCGCGACCCAGGACAGCACGTCATCAGGGGTAACGGGATCGAGATCGGCCGCGGCGAGTCGATCGACCGAGACCATCTCCACCGACTCCCCCGCTCTCGAATCCATTGTTTTTCTGGAACGGCCTGCTCGTTCTCCGTCCGCCAGTCGATCTCTCCACTCGGGATCAGTTCCGCTGAACGGTCCCGATCTCGAACTTTGACAATGTCGGCGTTTACAGTGCGGCCTGTATCAACCGATCCAGCGGGACGAAACACGAAGTGGAGTCGAATGTGACTGTAACACTGCAAGACCGCCGCATATTGGTTACCGGTGCGGCAACAGGAATCGGAGCCGCCGCGGTCGAGGTTTTGACCGCGGCGGGAGCGCGGGTCGTCGGCACTCATCACAACACCCCACCGCCGACGAGCACCGATGCGTCGTGGATTCACTGCGATGTGGTCGACGAACAATCCGTCGCAGAATGCGTCGCTCGGGCGGTCGAGATTCTGGGAGGCATCGATGTGCTCGTGCACGCGGCGGGGCTGTGGGAGCCCGGCGTGCCGGGCAAGATAGACGGAGCGAACATTCGGAGGATGATCGATATCAATTTCAGCGCCACCGTGATCACCAATCAAGCTGTTTACGCAGTCATGCGGAAATCCGGCGGTCAGATCATCAACTTCGGTTCGAGTGAGGGCGTATCGGGTAGCGGGCTTTCCGCCACCTACGCCGCTGCGAAAGCCGCCGTACACACCTGGACCCGATCCGCAGCGCGTAGCTGGGCCAAGGACGGAGTCACAGTCAACGCGCTCGCGCCGGCAGTCCAGACTCCCGGAGCCGACCGGCGCACGGAGTTCATCGGCCCTGAGGCGGCAGCACAATTCGAAAAACAGCTGCAGGTACTGATTCCGCTGGGCGGGAAACTCGGTGACCCCATCGACGACCTGGGCCCAGTCCTCGCCTTCCTCGCAGGAGATGGCGCACGTTTCATGACAGGCCAAATGATCGCAGTCAACGGCGGTCTGCTCATGCTCGGCGCATGACACGTGTTGCGCTGCCCGCAGATCACCGGGCAGCGCAACAGTTCGGGACGATCGAAACCTACATCCCGGGTATCGCACTCAGGCGGAAACGGTCTCCACCACGTCGTCGTCCGAGGCTTCGAGTTCGCTCTTGGCCGCTTTCAGCAGCAGGAGCGGCGTCGCAATCTTCCATGCGAGATACGCGAAGCATGGAAGCCAGAACGCGAACAGACCGTTCCACGCCAACGGGCCATCTTTGACGACGAAGATGAACACTCCCGGCGTCAGAACAACGGCCAAGAAGAAGTTCAGGTACGCGAACCAGCGCGGGAAGATCGGATTCTCACGTTTGTCGAGTAGAACTGCAAAACCGATCACGAGAACCTGCAGTACGAAGACGAGAGCAAATCCGACGTAGAAGAAGAAGTACATGTCGGTGAGCACCTGCAAGATCTCCGGTGACCGCTCCTCCGGGCGGTATGCCGCAACCGAGATAATGAACAACGGGTACATGAATCCAATGGGAGCCACAACGCCGGTGAGGAGCTGGATGATCGACAGCGGACCCCACCCTCGCTCGATCCGGCGCATCTGCCAGCTCGTCGTAGTGACGAACAAATACTCGAGCGGAACCACGAAGGAAATGATGACGGAGGACCATAAAATTCCCGAGCGATTTTCGATCAGGAATTGTTTGACCCATTCTGCCGATTCGGAAGGGGAGAAGGGCGGCTGCAGTTTGGCGAAACTGAACCAACATACGCCGATCACGATCATCACCAGGAAGCCGGACAGCGCCGACCACCGCTGGAATTGGTAGAGAGTATTCTTGTTCATGGAAAACGAGACTCCTTCGATAAGTGACATCGACTCGGCGCGGTGACGGGTAGAACAACTCCATCAGTGTGACGAAGCAAACAAATACAGCGTGTCTGGATCTCGGTCAGTGGAACATTATTTGTGTAGTCGACGGGTGATCAGAGAGGGCTGCAGCGCGTCGGATCGACACCCGTCAGAAATACAGCCTGCTCACCAAATCAGCGACGCAGCATGGCTTCTCCGAATTCTCCAGGTCGATGGTGACCCGGGTGACGATATGCACGGAGCCATCCGACTTTCGCTCGACGGTCATGATAACCATGCTTGCTCGCACCCGACTGTCTTCCCGCGCCGGTGCCGGGAACCTCACTCGGTCCAGCCCATAATTGATGCCCATCGACACCCCCTCGATCCTTCGCAGCCTGCTGAGAAAGTGCGGGACCAGGGAAAGAGTCAAGAACCCGTGCGCTATGGTCGCACCGAATGGGCCTCTTTCTGCCTTTTCCACGTCGACGTGGATCCATTGGCGGTCCAAAGTAGTTCGCGCGAACTCATCGATCCGGTTCTGAGACAGCTGGATCCAGTCAGTGGGTCCGTAGTCGCGGCCCAATGCCATTTCGATGTCCGAGACACTTTTGAATACGATCACGATCTCAAAAGATCTTGTCCCGAAGCAACGGCAGTACCTCGCGCCCGATCAAACTCCGAGTTGTGCCCGGATCGAGGCCGTCCCGATCCAGCGGATGCAGAATTACTGCGTCGGCGACCTCGGCAACATAGGCATCGAGAATCAGTGACGCCAGACCTCGTGCAGTCCCGACGTACCGGACGGTGCTACCGAACAGCTTTTCGCCACGTCTTCGCAAATGTGCGCGCGCCGACGATGCATCGCCGTCGATCAATACGTCGATTTCCAGCGCCACAACCAGGCTCGCAGGATTGTGGCCCGCCGCAATCCATTCACGGCGCACATTTCGGCGTTCGCGTATGGCACCAGCGAGGTCAGGTCTTCGTACACGATGAACGTGGTCTGGGTGATTACTGGATTCGTCGTCGCCGCCGAGGACGACTGACAAGCTCGGCCGCAGCTCGAACTGCGCAACTGGAACGCTCATGTCTACTCCTGATTGGACTGTTGGCAGGTCCTGTGTCACACAGGCGGTGCGCCGGACGTGGTGGCGGTCAACAGTGCGCCCGCATCGACTTTCAGCTGCAGCCCGGTCACGTACCGAGCGGCATCGGACGCCAGGTACAGCACAGCCTCACTGATGTCGCGTGCAGAAATGGTCTCGACGGGTAGCTTGTGTGAGGTGCCGAAGGCCGCCTGCGCATCGTCGTGAGTGGGCTTCTCCAGATCGGGCCGGAAGAGCTTGTACATCGCGTCGTTCTGCAGCATGTCCGTATCGATATTGCCGGGATGCACGGCATTGACCCGAATGTTCAACGGTGCCAATTGAAGCGCAGTCTCGTGAACGAATCTGGCGACGGCTCGTTTCGAGTGGCCGTATCCCGCAGCTCCCGGTCCTGCCGCTGGGTTGTCCACCAACCCTGCCAACATCGCGGCCAACGATCCCGTACACACGATGGACGCACCGGATTGCAGGTACCCGAAGGCGGCCTCGACTGTGTTGATGACGCCGACCAGATCGACGGACAACGCGTCGAAGTAGCCGATGATCGGGACATCCGGACCTATCGGGCAGATGGCGGCATTCGCCACGACTACATCCAGGTGACCCAACTCCGCGACTCCGGCTGCCACTGCGTCGGCGAGGCTTGTACGGTCCCGTACATCCGCGACGCGAGTGATGATTCGACGGTCCAAAGCCTCGACCAGCCGTGCAGTTTCGGCAAGGTCCGCCTCCGTGGCCATCGGATACGTCGCGGACTCGATCTGCTCACAGATGTCCACCGCAATGATGTCCGCGCCTTCTTCGGCGAGTCGCACCGCGTGCGAACGGCCTTGGCCTCGTGCGGCACCGGTGATGAAGGCGACCTTGCCTTCCGTGCGTCCAGCCACGGTAGCTCCAATTCAGTTGAACGATGAGGTCCGAGCATCGCAAGTCGATGCTCGGACCTCCATCTTGTGTACGTGTGGGTGTAAATCTTCGAGACCGAGAAGCGGCTAGCTGCGCTCGGTAGCATGCGCAATGTCCTGCACAGCCAGGTAGGAGAACGCCAGAGACGATCCGATCGGCGTGCCGGCTCCGGGATACACACCACCTGACATCGCGGCCATCGTGTTGCCGGCTGCGTACAAACCGGCAATCGGCTCACCGTCGGCACGCAGAACACGCGCATGATCGTCGGTCCGGAGACCACCCTTGGTACCGATATCGGACAAGCGGATGGTCGCGGCGTAGTAGGGCGCTGTGTCGATCGCACCCAGAAGCGGGTTGGGGATGTCCTGCGGCAGCGGGACCATGTAGTTCTGCGCCGGTAGTGCCGGGAATCCGACTACGTACTGGAACATGTTGTCCCACGTCGTCTCACCGCGGTGGAACTTTTCGTCCACACCACTCTCTGACGCTGCGTTGAATTCCTTGACGGTGTTACTCAAATTCTCGAACGGAACTCCGATCAGCTCGGCGAGCTCCTCGAGCGTGTCAGCCTTCACGAGAGCACCGGATTCGAACCATTCGGGACGGACCGGCAGTGCCGGGTCTCCGCCGAAACTGTCCCTGTCGATCTGCTTCTGGTCGAGAATCCACCGCACCGGCATGTGGGAAACCCCAGAAGTTGCCTCGGCGTTATAGATCGCATGACCGGACTGATCGTAGGGTTGCGTTTCGTTGGTGAACCGCTCCCCCGCGCCGTTGACCCAGATACCGCCCCGGGTTCCCGTCTGAAACACCGGTCGCCCGTCCGGCTGCACGAGTCCAGGAACGAACCATGCTTCGTCCATGAGACCGATGTCGGCCCCGATGGCAACGCCTGCATTCAGCGCATCACCGGTATTGCTCGCGACCCCGTTCGACCATTCGCCGGTCAGAGCGATCTTGCCGTGCTTGGCGCGCAGTTCTTCGTTGTGCTCGAAGCCACCTGCGGCGAGGAGGACGCCGCCTCCTGCGCGGTAGGTCACGTGTTCGCCATCGCTGACAGTGTTGACTCCGACGACCCGACCGTCTTCCACCACGAGGCTTTCGAGCGCCGTGTTCAACCGCAGAGTGCCGTTGCCCGATTCGAGAAACGCCATCAACGCGCGACCGATGAGTGCGCGTCCACCCGAGAGCACCGGGCCCTCGTCGTCCCCCCACCGTTCGTCCGGGATCGACTTGCGCAGTATGGCGAGGTTGTCCCCGAGCTCGGCTGCCGGGATCGGCGCCGGGAAGATGGTGTTGCCCGCTGGCGACGAACCGGGAGCTGAGGCGAAGTAGTCAGGCACAGGCTGATGAACGAACTCCGGGAACCACGCACTGCTCTCGAGTTCGTCGACGAGTTCTACGCCCGCGGTGAGGTATGCATCCTGGAGCGATTCGCGTGAACTGTCGTCTACCAACGCCCGCAGATAGGCCCGCGCGTTCTCGACGCCGTCTTCGATTCCCGCGCGCTTGATCGGCGCGCTGCCCGGATACCACAAGCCCGCACCGGAATAGGCGGTCGTTCCACCGACCTTGTCGGTCTTCTCTATGACGAGGGTGCGTAAGCCGCGGGACGCCGCGATGTACGCACCGATCAATCCGCCGCCCGAACCAACGACGATAACGTCGAATGTTTCCACGTCAATGGTCATGATTTTCTCCTGTTGTCAGTGCCGAAGCCAGAATTCGGCCGTTGAGGTGTGCGAGTTTCGATGAAGCGGTCACAGGAATACGAAGAGACCGGAGAGTACGAGCCACAGTGCAACGCAGTAGACCTCGAATACCGCGCGAAGCTCCCAGGGAGCGTGACGCAGTTCCATGAAGTCCAGACCCACGAGACGCACCTTGACCGCTGCGATCGCCAGTACCACCACAGCCGCCACGGTTCCCCCGTGCGAGTCCAAGGTCAGCAGCGGGCCAACGACGGCGGCCAGTACGAGGATCACCCAGGTCACGATGATTCGACCGGGAAGCAGTTCTTTCAGTTCGACCGATTTCGTGGACATTGTTCACACCGCCAAGTAGACGAGGGGGAAGAGGACCATCCAGAGCAGGTCGACGAGATGCCAGTAGCACGAGCCACCCTCGAATACGACGCGCTGAGAACCAGCCAATACGACCGGAGTTCGCGAGCGGGTGAAGAGTACCCACAGCACGACCAGACCGATAACTACGTGAAATAGGTGTGTGCCGGTCAGAATGAAGAACCACATGTAGTAGGGACCTGACTCAGGTCCATACCCGCTGTTGATCATGTGGATGTACTCGGAGATCTTGAGGCCGGCAAAGACCACGCCGCAGACCATCGCGCCGAGATACAGCTTCGAGGCGAGCCGGTGTCTACCCAGACGGACAGCGTTCAGGGCGACAACGACCAGAAGTGAACTGATGAGAAGAATCATCGTGTTCGTCAGACCGACGGTCAGACCGAGCGCCTCGCGCGAGGCGGTGAACTCCTCGGGTTCCTCCGCCCGCTCCAGAAGAAACGCAACGAAGAAGAACCCGAACACAACCATGTCACCGAGAAGAAACACCCAGAGACCTGGCTCGCCAGGTATGTGACCCTTGTCCTGAGCTGCAGTTTCTTGATCTGCAGACACGTTCATATCGCTCGTCACGAAACCGCCGCCTCGGTCGACGCCACAGGTCGACATCTCTCGGACATCACGTCAACACCTTTCGATGGTCGCCAGTTCGGTCTCGGTGACTGGCTTCACGTTCGTTACGCATGAGTGATCTACATCTCCTAGCGCCGGAATGGTCAGTCTCACGGTGCCCGCGTCGGATGAGATGCCGCAATCCCACTCACCGAGACGCAACCCGAATCGGTCATCGAAAGGTACAGTCATTTGTAGACCGACTGTTCGATTCTTATCCGAACCGGGGGTCGACAGTCCATACTGGCATTGCATGGTGTTGCAATAAGTAAGATAGTTCCAAGCCGTCAAGCCAACGCCTGCGTTAGGAGGTTGACGATGTCCGATGCGCCATCAAGCATGGTCGAGCGGGTAGTTCTGATTTTGGGTGTCTTCTCCCGATCCTCGGGCACCTTGACTCTGGGCCAGATCAGCTCGCGAAGCCGACTTCCCCGGTCCTCGGTACACCGAATACTGCAACAGCTCGTCACTGCACGATGGATCGAACGGCGCGACAACGAATACACACTGGGCCTGCGAATGTTCGAGATCGGCAGCCACGTAGAGCAGCGCACCCGTTTCAGCGAAGTCGCCCGGCCGTTGATGCAAGAGTTGTCCGCAGCCACCGGCCACGTCGTGCACCTCGCGTTGCTCGACGAACAGGACGTTGTCTACCTGGAAAAGGTAGGCGGCACTTTCGGCAGTACGTTGCCCTCGCGTGTGGGTGGCAGACTTCCCGCGCATTGCACCGGTGTAGGGAAAGTGCTTCTCGCATACTCCCCCAAGGCAATCACCGACGAATACAAAAAAAGCGGGATGCGACGGCAGACCAACGCAAGCATCATGACCGAGGACGCTCTCGAAACCTCGATACTGAACATCCGCAACTTCGGATACTCCACCGAAAGAGGCGAAGCGGTGCCGGGCGTCGGTTGCGTGGGCGCTCCGATATTCGAGTTCGGAAATGTCGTGGCAGCCATCTCTGCATGCGGCCCTCAACAACGACTCCGCGTCGACGAGCTCAAACACCGTGTCATGTGGACCGCAGCTGAAATCTCTCGGCGTCTGATGGCCTCCAGCTGTCCGCCGAGCCGCGCAGTCAACCCGATGCAGAACAGTGGACACAGCGCAACAGTCGTCGACTTCTCGACACCGGCTGGGTGGCGCCGCAGCAGAGCAGCCGAGGAAGAACACAGAATCGAGAGGGTCGAAAAATGTTGATCGACAACGGCGTTACGCCAGCGATGGCACCGTGACTACAAGTACTCGCGTGATCGACGAGGTTGCCGATCGCCTGGAGCAGGCTGTCGAAAGCGGCATTCCATGCTCCCCACTGAGCGATCTGATCGGAACGACCGATATCGACGCCGCGTATCAGGTACAGCAGACACTGACACGGCGCCGCATCAGTGCGGGAGCTCGCCTGATAGGGCGAAAGATCGGTTTGACCTCAGCTGCCGTGCAATCGCAGATCGGAGTGGACCGCCCCGACTTCGGAGTGCTTTTCGACGACATGCGTTTCGTGGACGGCGATGTCGTCCCTTTCGGAAGGCTCCTCCAACCCAAAGCTGAAGCTGAAATCGCGTTCGTGCTCGGCACTGACATCGACGATGCGACCTCACCCGACGCGGTGCGTGCGGCAGTTGCACTGGCCTACCCGGCGTTGGAAATCGTCGACAGCCGAATTGCACAGTGGCAGATAGGTATAACGGATACCGTTGCCGACAACGCGTCCTCCGGCGTTTTCGTTGTTGGCGAAACCGGATTCTCGTTGGATACGTTCGACCCGAAAGAGGTCGTCATGACCATGCGCCGCGGCGGAGAAGTCGTCTCCGAAGGCACCGGGCGTGACTGCCTCGGTGACCCATTGAACGCACTGGCGTGGCTCGCGGCGACAGCGATAGAGTTCGGAAGTCCCTTGCGCGCAGGCGACATCGTACTTTCCGGCGCGCTCGGCCCTATGGTGGCAGTTCAACCGGGTGATATTTTCGAAGCGGATATAGCGCCACTCGGTTCCATCTCGGTGAGCTTTGCAGGGGCCGAGGCCGGCCGACCGGCCGCCATCCCACACGAATGACGCTACGGCGCAACTGAACCTGTCCCGCTGGCCGGGACACCCACCACGCCCGGTCCCCGGCTGGAAATAGCGTTCGAATCGGCAACACCCACTCTAAGGAGAGCTCGATGACTGTGTCCCACGACTACGACCCCGGTCCCCAGATCGCCCACGCAGGCAGCATCAACCTGGGAACGAAGAATCTCGACCGTTCACTGTGGTTCTTCCGCGACCTCCTGGGAATGGAGGTCACTGCCCAGGCCGACGGTGTCGCATACCTCCGCGGATACCAGGAGCTGACACACCACTCACTGGTTCTCACTCAGCAGTCCGAAGCTGCCGTGAACAGCTACAGCTTCCGTGTACAGCGCAAGCAGGACGTCGAGCTCTTTCAGAAGCAGCTCGATCGCGAGGAGATCGAATCGATCGAGCTCGCAGCGGGCCACGAAACCGGGCGCGGAGAAGCGATCCGTTTCCTCCTCCCAGGTGGAGAACATCCGATCGAGCTGTACTACGACATCGACAAGCCGATTGCGGAAGAGTCGCTCCGTTCGAAGCTTCCCAGCAACAGCTCACGTCGCCGCGGCTTCGGTGTCCGTCGCCTCGACCACCTCAACGTCCAGTGCAGCCCCGGCACTGTCAACCAGGCCGAAGGTTGGCTTCGGGAGTCGCTGGGATTCAAACGACGCGAGTTCGCAATGATTCCTGACCATCCGAGCACGGTCATGGCATCGTGGTTGTCGGTCACCCCCCAGGTCCACGACATTGCCATCGGCATCAACCCGCTCGAACAGAACGGCCAGTTCCACCACGTCGCGTTCAACATCGAAAACTACGCCGACGTCCTGCGCATCGCCGACGAAGTTCGTGACCTCGACATCGAGTACGGCGCGGGACCCGGCAAGCACGGGGTCGGCCAGGCCATGTACCTCTACCTTCACGACCCCGGTTCAGGCCACCGCGTCGAGCTCTACTCGGGTGGATACCTGATCTTCGACCCCGACTTCGAAGAGATCGAGTGGAAGCTCCCCGAGCTTCAGTACGGCCAGACCTGGTACGGCGACCTGCTCGACGTCGGCCCGCAGGGAACATTCCTCACCACCACTCCTTCCGCAGGCCTCAAGCCGTAGTACCGAGCGACACCACCGCTGAAGAACACCCCTGACGCGTCTGCGTGAGCGTGCCTTGCACAGACGCGTCAGGCATTCGAATACCGGCAGCAATGGAGCTGTCAGAGAGGCTCGAGAAGATGACCGGTGCAATCTCTTTCGATTCCACACGGAAGACCGCCGAGGTCGGAGGTCTCACGTTCGCGTACCACGAAGCGGGCGAGGGCGAGCCGCTGATAATGCTCCACGGATCGGGACCCGGCGTCAGTGCGTGGTCGAACTTCCAGCACAACCTCCCCTTCTTCTCGAAGACATTTCGGGTGATCATGCCCGACCTGCCCGGATTCGGTGGCAGCGATCTGCCCGAACTGGACGAGGTCTACACAATCGCTGCGGCGAAGAAGATCGCGTCCTTCATGGACCATCTCGGGATCGAGTCCGCGTACTTCGTCGGCAACTCGATGGGCGGCGCCGTGGCTGCCGAACTCGCTGCGCTGCATCCCGATCGGGTGCGCAGGATGGCACTGATGGGATCCGGCGGACTGTCGGTGGGTATTTTCCAGGCGGAGCCGAGTGAGGGCTTCCTCAGACTGTTCGAGTTCCTGGAGGACCCGACCAGGGAGCGCATGATCGGGTGGATCAAGACCATGGTCTTCGACAAGAACCTGATCACCGATGAGCTGGTCGACGAGCGTATGAAAAATGCACTCGCCGAAGGGGTTCTCGGAAGAACCAAGGCCATCTTCGGTTCATTGTTCAATCCGAAGAATCAAGCGAAGTACACCCCGCTGTGGACCAAGGCGTCGACGATCGCCACCCACACGCTGTTGCTGTGGGGTCGCGACGATCGCATGTTGCCTTACGACCAGGCCCATTTCGCCACCAGATGGCTGCCGGAGGTCGAACTGCACACCTTCGCCCACTGCGGTCACTGGATCCAGGTGGAGCGCAAATCGGATTTCGAACGTGTCGTGCTCGAGTTCCTGACTCGGGAGGCATCCGTCCTCGCTGAGTGAGGAGAAAAATCGTGTGCGCCCCGCACACACCCATCCTCCTGTCAAAGCGATCATCCCGCTCAGCGGGAACGTAAGGGCGATAAGCGGATACGGGGTTCACAATCGAATAAGGCACCCCGCATCCGCCGGACGGGGAAATAGAATTCACGAGAAGTAGAGGTAGCTCGCATGGTGCACGAAGTTGTCAAGCGTGTAGAAGAATTGGGCCCCGAACTGGCCGCGCTCGCCGAGGAGAACGAAAGCCTGGGCAAATTGAGCGACAAGACGGCAAGCCTCATGCGCCAGATCGGCGTGATGCGGTTGCTGCAGCCCTCCGACTTCGGCGGCTACCAGGCGCACCCGCGCGATTTCGCCGAGGCCGTCATGGGGATCGCCAAGCACGATCCCGCAGCAGGATGGGTTTCCGGCGTGGTGGGAGTACACCCGTGGGAGCTCGCCCAGATGGATCGCAGGCTTCAGCAGGAGATCTGGGGCGAGGATCCAGACGTGTGGGTTGCCTCGCCGTACATGCCAAACGGCATTGCCGACCCCATCGGTGACGACAACTTCGTGCTCAGTGGCCGTTGGCCGTTCTCCTCCGGTGCAGATCATTGTCAGTGGGACTTCCTCGGCGCAATGAAGGGCAACGGATCCGGCGCACCGATCATGCCGCCCGAGGTAATGCACGTCGTGCTCCCCCGCCCCGACTACCAGATCATCGAGGGCTCCTGGGAGGTTGTCGGGCTCTCCGGCACCGGCAGCAAGGACGTCGTCGTCGACAAGGCCACCATTCCGGCCTACCGCACCGTTCTGCAGTCGGACATCGCCGGCGGAGTCGCTGCTGCACGTGCAGGACGTCACGACACCGTGTACAAGCTGTCGTTCGGCGTGATGTTCCCTCTCGGTATCACTTCGGCGGTCATCGGAATCTGTGAAGGCGCGCTCGCTACCCACCTGCAAATTCAGAAGGATCGCGTCGCGGTAACCGGAGTACAGGTTCGTGACGATCCGTATGCGCTCTACGCCGCAGGTCAGGCCGCATCGGAGATCGCCGCATCACGTACCCAGTTGATCGACGGCATCAGCCGGTTGTACGACATCGTCGAATCCGGCGGCGAACCCACGACCGAGGACAAGTCCAATCAGCGTCGCAACCAGGTTCGCTGTGCATGGAGGGCTGTGCAGGCCGTCGATGCGATCTTCGCCCGCTCCGGTGGCGGAGCTATCCGCAAGAGCAGCCCGATGCAGCGTTACTGGCGTGATGCGCACGTTGGTCTGCAGCACATGATCCACGGTGACGGCGTTGCGTATCACTCCAACGCACTGCACATGATGGACCTGGAGACACCTCCGGGAATGCTCGTAATGCTCTAACGTACGACCCGAGAGAAGGAACAACAGGATGAGTGATCCGACAGTCGTCGAGATCGATGCGCGACACATGCGCGACGTGTTGGGCAATTTTCCGACGAGCGTCGTGGCGGTAACGACTATCGGATCCGACCGGGAACCGGTGGGAATGGTCGTCGGATCGTTCACTTCGGTATCGCTCGACCCGCCACTCGTGTCATTTCTCGCGGACCGCTCGTCGTCGACATTGCCCAAGATTGTTGCGGCTGAGCGCTTCTGTGCCAACGCACTTGCCTCCGACCAGGAAGCTCTGTGCCGAAAGATGGCTCGGCGAGGTGCAGATCGGTTTGCCGGCGTCGCCTGGGAGAAGTCGTCGTTGAACAATCCGGTACTCGACGGAACGGTTGCGTGGATCGACTGCGTGATCGACAAGGTCGTCGAACTCGGTGACCATCTCCTGGTAGTCGGTAGGGTGCACGATCTGCGCGCTGCGTCGGTCAAGAACCCACTGTTGTTCTTCCGCGGTGGCTATGGGGACTACTCCTCCACAGCACAATCGCTGCTCGACGGCAATCTCGCCTGGTAGCGGTTCGACACGGCGCAAAATGGGGTCGGTGGACAACTATGTCCACCGACCCCATTTTTGAGCTCTGCAACCCCATCGAGCCGCCAAGTGTTGGATCTACCCCCACTCACCCGAGTTCTCGGCGCTCGCGCGCATGCACACAGCGACTACTGCTTCGTAGCACTCCAGCAGCGATCGATTGCCTTCAGTGAGGTACGTCTGCCCTCCAGCGGTGAACCACGCGACGACCATCCGGGTCAGAGCGACGCATCCGCCACCTCGTCGGGCTAGCGACAGCGTGCTGGGGCGTCGCTCACCGACCCGTCCACCTCGGCGGGCGACGTTCCACGAATGCGGCGGGTCCTTCGATCGCGTCCTGCGAGGCGAACACCGGATCTGTGTATGCACCTTGCACTTCGAACGCCTCGGAATCGGACATCGTCCTCGACGCGAGCGCAAACGCCTTGCTTGCCCGCACTGCGAGCGGCGCGTTGGCGGCGATGACAGCGGCGATGTCTCGAGCGACGGTCAATGCCGAACCGTCGTCCACTACTCGGTTGAGCAGGCCGTGACTCAGTGCGGTGGCCGCGGAAAGCGGTTGTCCCGTCAGCAACATTTCGAGCGCAACAGCTCGCGGCAACACGCGAGGAGCACGAAAGATACCGCCGGCTCGTGCGGCCAAACCGCGCGTCACTTCGGGGAGGCCGAACTTGGCGCTCTCCCCCGCGACAACCAGATCCGATGCCAGCACCAGTTCGAAGCCCCCGCCGAGCGCCCACCCTTCGACCGCCGCGATAAGAGGCTTCTCCGGCGGAGACTCGACGAGCCCACCGAACCCGCGCCCATCCACCACGGGCCGCTCGCCGAGCTGGAAGCGCTTCAGATCCATTCCCGCACAAAACGTCCCACCATTTCCGGTCAGGATTCCCACCCGTAGATCAGGGTCCTCGTCCAGCCGAATCAGGGCGGCAGCGATCACGTGTGCTGCCGCCTTCGTCATGGCATTGCGCTGCGCCGGCCTGTCGATTGTGATGGTCAGGACGCCGTTGTCGGCATCTACGATCACCTCACCGCTCGCAGTGGCACTCATCGCGGCGCCATCCGAATCGCACCGTCGAGTCGGATGGTCTCGCCGTTGACGTACGAGTTGCCGAGCAAAGTGACCGCCATGTCGGCATAGTCCTCCGGCTGGCCGAGTCGCTTGGGAAACGGAACGCCCGCTGCAAGACCTTCTCGGATGTCATCACGTAGGCGCGCCAACATCGGAGTGTCGAACACTCCGGGCGCGATGGTGTTGACACGAATTCCTACGCTGGCGAGATCGCGCGCAGCGACGAGAGTAATGCCGTGCACAGCTGCTTTCGACGCCGTGTAGGAGGTCTGACCGATCTGACCGTCGAACGCTGCGACGGAGGCCGTGAGAACGATCGCACCGCGCTCTCCGTCGACCGGCTCGTTGCGCGCTATCCGTGCAGACGCCAGCCGGAGCACGTTGTACGTGCCGATCAGGTTTACTTCGAGCACATCCCGGAAGCTCTGTAGTGGAGCCGGATTGCCTTCTTTGTCCAGGATTCGCAGACGATCGCCGCCTCTACCTGCGCAATGGACCGCTCCACGCAGGCGGCCGTGGGACTCTACGGAATCCAGAGCGGCTGCAAAGCTGTCTTCGTCGGTGATGTCGACAGCAAGGAACACCGCTGCGTCCCCGAGGCCTTTCGCGGTTACCTCACCGTCCGAGGTCGGGAGGTCGGCGATGACGACGCGTCCACCGCCGTCGACGATCGCCGCCGCTGTTGCGGCACCCAGACCGGATGCGCCGCCGGTGACGAGAAACGTATTGTCTGTGAGATTCATCGAAAACCTTGTTCTTTCTTCGGTGGTCAGGACGGGTAGCGGTTCGCCAGGTCCCGGCCGATGATTTCTTTCATGATCTCCGTGGTGCCGCCGACGATCGTCTGAACCCGAGCGTCCGCGTACGCGCGTGAGATGGGGTATTCATCCATGTATCCGTATCCACCGAACATTTGCAGACAACCGTCGGTGACACGCTTCTGCAACTCGGTCGTCCACCACTTGGCTTTTGCTCCGAGGGTGGCGTCGAATGATCCATCGTTGTAGGACAAAATGCTCTGCTCGAGGAAGCTGCGCGTGATTTCGACCTCGGTCGTCATCTCGGCAAGCTTGAACCTGGTGTTCTGGAAGTCGACGATGCGCTGCCCAAAGGCTTTTCGCTCGCTTGTGTATTTCAGTGTCCATTCCAGAGCAGCCTCGGCAGCAACCAGAGCGCGCCAGGCAATCGACAGCCTCTCGAGAGGCAACTGGGCGGTCAGGTGGTGGAAACCACGTCCTTCCTCGCCGACGAGGTTGGCGAGTGGTACACGTACGTCCGAAAAGGCGATCTCGGCGGTGTCCTGAGCGTGCAGGCCGAGCTTGCGAAGCTTCTGGCCTCGGGCGAACCCAGGTGTGTCGGTCGGGACGAGGATCAGCGAGAGCTGCGGACGACCCTCCTTCTCGCCGGTACGGGCCGCTGCAAGAACGATGTCCGAGGAGAAGCCGCTGGTGATGAACGTCTTCGCGCCGTTGATCACCCAGTCGTCACCATCGCGCACCGCGGTGGTTTTCATGCCGCGAAGGTCGCTGCCTGCGGCAGGCTCCGACAGCGCAATGGATGCGACCGTCGAGCCATCTGCCATTCCCGGCAGCCAGGCCTTTTTCTGCTCGGTGGTGCCGAACGTGGTCAGGTACGACGCGACGATGTCTTCGTTGATGGAGAACGCGGACGCCAATGCGGCGGCACCGACTCGCGCGAGCTCCTCCTGCACGACACAGCGAAAGCGGTAGTCCCCCGCTCCGCCACCGCCGAACTCCTCGGGTATACGAATACCGAGGATGCCTTGGCTACCCGCAGCCTTCCACACGATCCGGCCCGTGCTCCGCTCCTCTTCCCAACGATCGAGATTCGGCGCGACCTCTCGGTTCACGAACTCGCGGACGGACGCACGGAACGCCGAATGATCGGCGTCGTAAAAGCTCTGTGACACTGTGAATCTCCCGGTCTGTTGTGTTCGCGAATCAGTCGACAAGCTCGTAGATGGTGGCGTTCGCGGTGCCGCCACCTTCGCAGATCGTTTGCAGTCCGTAGCGCAGGCCCTTCTCGCGCATGTGGTGAATCAGGCGCGTGGTGAGAACGGCCCCCGAGGCACCGAGGGGGTGCCCCACCGAAATCGCACCCCCGAGTGGGTTCACACGGCTCGGATCGGCGCCGAGCTCGATCTGCCAGGCGAGAGGAACCGGCGCGAACGCTTCGTTGATCTCGATTGCACCGATATCGTCGATGCTCAATCCCGCTCGCGCCAGGACTTTCCGAGTCGCGGGGATGGGTGCGGTCAACATCAACACCGGATCGGCGCCGACGACCGACCCCGCCAGGATTCGCACGATAGGCGTCAATCCCAATTGGCGCGCCTTTTCCGGTGTCGTGATCAACACTCCGGCAGCCCCGTCCGAGATCTGTGATGCGTTCCCTGCGTGTACGACGCCGTCTTCCCGAAATGACGGCTTCATCTTTGCCAACGTCTCCGGGGTGGTTCCGCGGCGCAGTCCTTCGTCGACGTCGAGTTTCGCGTCTACGGTGTCGACTGCCACCAACTGTGAATCGAATGCCCCGCCGTCGATTGCCTCGGCGGTGAGCTGGTGCGAGCGTGATGCGTACTCGTCCAACATGTGCCGAGTCAGTCCCCACTTTTGAGCGATGAGCTCCGCCCCGGTGCCCTGGTCGAGTCCGTCGACACCATAGCGGTCGAGAACTGTCTGGCCGTAGGGGAATCCGGACGCACGGGTCGCGCCGAGTGGTACCCGCGACATCATCTCCACGCCGCCTGCGACAGCGATGTCGTATGCCCCGGACATGACTGCGTGTGCAGCGGACTCGATGGCCTGCTGGCCCGAACCACAGGCACGGTTGATGGTAACTGCCGGTACCGACTCCGGCCACCCTGCGGCGAGAGTCGCGAACCTGCCGACATTGCTGGACTGATCGCCGAGCTGCGTGACGCAACCCCACATCACATCGTCGACGGTGCCCGGGTCTATTCCGCTGCGGTGCACCAGTTCGCTTAGTACGATCGCAGACAGATCGACAGGGTGTATTCCGTTCAGTGAACCGTTCCGCTTTCCGATGGGCGTGCGTACCGCCTCGACGATGACTGCTTCCCGGACCTGCATGTATGGCTCCGATCGATGTAGCCGAATGCAGTGGAAGAATGGGAATTGTGTCCACTGCCGCTACTCAAAAGATAGATTACATGGTTAACTACGTCAAACACTTCTGAGGAGAGTTGCATGGACTTCGCGCTCAGCGATGAACAAGACGCCCTCGCCGCCGCTGAACGCGCCTGGCTCGTCAAACACGATCCGATCGCCGCTCGGCGACCATCGATCGACGACGGCCCGGCACGATTGCGTCCCGAGGACCTACGGCATCTCGTCGACTCCGGCCTCGCCGCACTGCTGACCGAGGACATGGGAGGCACCCATGTCGATCTTGCAGTTCTTGCTGAAGAGCACGGCCGCCTGGGTAGCCCACTTCCATTGGCCGAATTGGCGATCGCAACGGGCCTACTGGAGTTTCTGGAGCATCCCCTGTACGAAAATGCCAGTGCAGGAAACGAACTGGTCCTGCCGGTGCTCGCGTCGATCGACGGTGATTCCCTCGCTGCGACCATCGAAGACGGCACACTCTCGCTGAGCGGTACCTCGGCACCGGTCTGCGGACTCATCGACGTCGGGCACATCCTGGTAGTCGCTCGGTGCGGCGACGGCATCGAGGTCGCCGCGGTGTTGTCGGTCTCGGCAGTCGGCACACGGTCACTCGACACGCTCGACCTCACTCGATCCTTCTCGGTCGCTGACATCGACATCACTCTCGAGGCCGACCAGTGGTACGGACTACCCGCCGGCACCGCCGAGTTCGTCCACGACCAGCTCGCGACTTTTCGCGCGTTCGATGCACTCGGGGCTGCGGCGCGGTTGTCGGAAGAGAGCGTCGACTACGCGAAAAGTCGACATCAGTTCGGGAAGCCCATTGCCGGCTTCCAGGCCATCAAGCACCACTGCGCGAACATGGCCCTGTCGGTCGAATCCGCGCGAGCCGCACTGTGGGCCGCAGCGGTGGCACTCGACGACAAGTCCTCGGAACGAACGACAGCCGTCTCCGCGGCCGCCGCATACGCAGGTGAGGCGACCAGCACCGTCGCCCAGACCGCTCTCCAGGTACACGGCGGAATCGGGTTCACCTGGGAACACGACCTCCACCTTCTACTGAGAAGGATCAAGGTCGACGAGCTCCTCGACGGAACGGTCTCGTTCCATCGTCGCAGATTGGTCCGCGTCTGACCGGCCACTGACAGGAGAAGGCGGGGAACCCTATCGGGTTCCCGCCTTCCAGTGCGTCCGGTCTCACCCGGATACCCAGCTGCTACCTAGCGAGCTTGCCAGACCGGTGCGCGCTTCTCGGCGAACGCCCGCGGACCCTCCTTCGAGTCCTCGCTCCGGCGCAACTGGTCCCATTCGGACGCGGACAAGGCCCACTTGTGATCCTCGTCGGAGCGCTTGCCATCCACGATGCCGTAGGCGATGCGCTTGCTTGCCTGAACAGACAGAGGTGCGTTGACGGCGATCCGCTGAGCAAGTTCGACAGCTGCTTCGACGGACTTCCCCTCGTCGACGACGCTGTTGATCAGTCCGAACTCGAGTGCTCGCGCAGCGCTGATCGGGTCGCCGGTGAACACCATCTCCATCGCCAGTCTCTGCGGGATCTGCGCGGGAAGGCGAAAAACGCCGCCTGCGCCCGCAAGCAACCCACGCTTGACTTCGGGTAGACCGAAAGTTGCATTCTGCGCCGCCACGATCAGGTCGGCCGAAAGCGCGAGTTCTGTACCGCCACCGAGCGCCGAACCGTTCACCGCGGCGATCGTGGGCTTCTGGACGACATGCTTGACGAAACCCGCAAAACCCCAGTCTTCGTGACCGGGCGCGTAGGTGCTTTCGCCTCGGGCGATCGCTTTCAGATCTGCACCCGCGCAGAAAGATTTGTCTCCAGCGCCGGAGATGACGATCACCCGCACCTCCGGATCCTGTTCTGCTTCGTCGAGAGCGGCCCCGACCGCAGCACTCACGGCAGAGTTCACGGCGTTGCGCGCGTCGGGTCGGTTGATCGAGATGATCATGACGTTGCCTGCTCGCTCCACGAGCGCACCTGATGGCAGCGTGGTCGGTTCGGTCACTGCGGTCGATTCGGTCATGTCGCTTCTACCTCTCAGCTCGCGTCGATCAGTTCGAGAATAGTGGCGTTGGCTTGACCGCCGCCCTCGCACATCGTTTGCAATCCGTATCGAATGTTGTTGCGCTGCATGTGCGCAATCATGTCCGTCAGGATTCGCGCTCCCGAACCGCCGAGCGGATGCCCGAGTGCGATGGCACCGCCGTTCGGATTGAGCTTGTCCGAATCCACGCCGATCTCTTTCTGCCACGCCAGAGGCACCGACGCAAACGCCTCGTTCACCTCGAACACCCCGATGTCGTCCATGGTGAGCCCCGACTTGTCCAACGCCTTGGCTGTCGCAGGGATCGGTGCAGTCAACATGATGACGGGGTCCGCAGCCGCAACCACTGCGGTGTGGATCTTTGCGATCGGTGTCAGTCCGTACTTCGCGGCAGCTTCTTCGCTCATGATCAACAAGGCAGCGCAACCGTCGGAGATTTGTGATGCATTGCCTGCGTGTATGACTCCGTCTTCCTTGAATACCGTCTTCAACGCGGCGAGCTTCTCCACGGTGGTTCCGCGTCGAATTCCCTCGTCCTTGCTGATGACGGTGCCGTCCGGGGTCGTGATGGGCACGATCTGCTTGTCGAACCATCCGGCGTCCTGAGCGGCGGCAGCTCGTTCATGGGACCGAGCCGAGAAGGTGTCGAGATCGGTACGGCTCAGACCCCACTTGTCCGCGATCATCTCCGCGCCGACACCTTGGTTGGGAGCAACCTCGTAGCGTTCGAGGAAGCCCGGTCCGTAGGGACTGCCGCCGACTTTGCCGGCCGAACCCATCGCGACACGCGACATCGATTCCACACCACCTGCTACCACGACGTCGTAGTGCCCAGCTTCGACACTGGCGACCGCGAAGTTGAGTGCCTGCTGGGAGGATCCGCACTGGCGGTCGATGGTGACGCCTGGTACGGAATCAGGCCATCCTGCCGAGAGCACGGCGTTACGCGCGATGTCGTTCGCCTGATCACCGAGTTGCTGTACGCACCCCCAGATCACGTCATCGACGATGACTGGATCGATACCCGTGCGCTGTACCAACCCGTTGAGAACCGCCGCAGAAAGGTCGGCGGGATGAACGCCTGCCAGCCCGCCGTTTCTCTTGCCGACAGGGCTTCGGACGGCTCCGACGATGACTGCGGACATGCTGTGCTCCTTGATTGTTCGGTCTAGGCTGGATGTGCTAAACGCGTGCGGATTCGAGATCCTTCACGAGCTCGATCAGACGGCGGCGGTCGACCTTGAGCGAGGCGCCGCGAGGTAGGGCGTCGACCGTGTGGATCGCAACGGGAACCTCGTAGCCGGTCAGACGGTCTCGAACGAATTCGCGCAGTTCACTTTCGGTCGGGGCGGATGCCGACGACGTCAGTTCGACGACGGCGATCGGAACCTGCCCCAGTCGTTCGTCGTCTTTGCCGTAGACCGTGGCGTCGTGCACGGACGGATGTGCGCGTAAGGCGTTGCACACGGTCTCGGGCTGAATCTTGAACCCGCCGCGCACGATGGCGTCGTCGGCCCGCCCGTCGATGTACAGAAATCCGTCGTCGTCGAGGTGCGCGAGATCGCTGGTCCTGAGCCAACTACCCTCACCTGCGCCGACCTGCTTTGCAGATACCTCCAGCATGCCGGTCTCGCCCACTGGTAGGACAACTCCCTCCGGCGTCACCGTGCGCATGCTGACACCGGGGAACGGCTTGCCCACACTCCCCCGTTTGGCCTTCCAGCATTGCTCGATCAAGGGTCTCGTCCATCCGGCAACGGCTCCCCCGAATTCGGTAGCGCCGTACACGATCATGACGGGTATGTCGTACTTGTCGGTGAATTCGTCGGCCAGGTCGGGACTGACGAACGTTGTTCCCGCCGTGACCGCTCGCAGACTGGACAGTTTCTCTTTGGGAACATCGCCGCCGAGGACCGCTCGCATCGCAGCGGGCGGCAGGCTTGCGATGGCCAGCTTGTGTTCGAAGACGGCATCGACCCAACCGTCGACCGTGAATCGCGGCAACAACACGAACGGTCGGGCCTCGGTCAACGACTGAATCACGCTCCACATTCCGCCGATGTGCACTATCGCAAGGGTGACCAACGCGGCTTTGCCGGTGAGAGGTTCGCGAACTTTGCCGCCCGCGCCGGTGTGCTTGTGGACCGCAGCCATTGCCGACTCGAGTTGACGCCAGGTCAACGGAATTCGTTTGGGGGTGCCCGTGGTCCCCGACGTGAACATCTCGACCGCTACCGGGTCACCGACTGCCGCAACCGACGCATCGAGCACGGTGGCCAGACTGGCAATTCGGGTAACGTCCTGCCCGTCCACGGCATATCCAACGATGTCGGCTTCTGCTGCCGCAGCGACGAATTCGGGAGCTTCCCAACTGCTCTGTGGCGCCAACACGACAGGAGGCCGGGAAGCCACCACGTCCGCAGCGATTCGTGCCGTGGGCTGCATTGGATTGAGAGTGACGACGGTGCGTCCCTTACTCAGGATCGCAACCAGCGCGGCGACTGTCTCTACGCGGTTGGACACCACTACGCCGACCCGCGAACCCTCAGAGCAACCGATCTCGGTCAGCTCCGCATCGATCCGTTCCGCCAGCTGCCGTACCTGGCCCCAGGTGTACCACTGCTTGTCCTGCTGGATCATTCGTGCGTCGTCAGGCGCCGACCACAGCAAGCCCAACGCTTCTCTGATACTCGTCATGACATTGCCTCTCCTCGCACGACGGCACACACGTGCGCCCTTCACGTCGTTGAAGACGCATCTCCAAGATAGATGACGTGGTTAACTAGGTCAATCAACGCGGCATGCCCAAACCACGTTCCGCGATGATGTTGCGCATGATCTCCGAACTTCCGCCCGCGATGGTGAAGGCACGCGCATACAAGAACTCGTCCTGCCACCGGCCCCCGTCGAGTACCGCCGGATCGCTCTCGACGAGGATGCCTGATTCGCCACTCAATTCGAGGGCGAACCGCTGCACCTCGACACCGATTTCACTGAAGGAAAGTTTGGCCATCGGAGCGTCGTACACTCGCTCCGATTTTCGTGACCAACGGCTGATGTTGGCGTATACCAACGCAGAGAGCGCGGCAACCGATGCCTTCAGTTGCCCGAGCCTGTCCTGGACGTACCCGTCCTCGATCGCAGGCCTGCCGTAGCGCTCCACCCGGCGAGCAAGATCCTCGAGCGCATCGACACTCTGGCGTAATCGCACCGCGTTGGCCGCCACACCCGAACGCTCATGCGACAGGCTCGAATTCGCAACGGACCAACCCTGATTCAGTTGCCCCACCACGGCGTCAGGAGCCAAGACCACATCATCGAGGAACACCTCGTTGAAATCCGAGGTACCGGTCATCTCACGCAACGGTCTGATGTCGACACCCGGCAAGGTCATGTCGACGATGAACGCACTGATCCCCTTGTGTTTCGGAGCGTCCGGATCGGTACGCGCGAGCATGTAGCCGTAGTCCGACCAGTGACCGTTGGTAGTCCACACCTTCTGCCCGGTGACCCGGAACCCACCGTCGTCGGTTCGTACCGCCTTGGTGCGCAGCGAGGCGAGATCGCTACCGGAGCCGGGTTCACTGAACAGCTGACACCAGACCTCCGACCCAGCCCTGATACCCGGCAGATACTTATTTCTCTGCTCGTCGGTTCCGAAGTCGAAGAGCGCGTGGGCAATCAAGTTGCTTGCGCCCGGTAACACAGAAGATCTTGCCCTGGCGATTTCCTCGCCTACCACTACGCTTCGCTCTGCCGAGTGGTCACCACCTTGTCCTCCGAAATTCGTAGGCCAGTCGCCACCGAAGTAGCCGGCCGCATACAACTTTCCAGTCCATTCCTTCAACAAGCCCAATTCCTCGGCGGTCTCGGCACTTCGAACACCTGCCTTCGGGGCGATATCAGGGGCGTTCGCGGCAACGAACTCCCGAACCTCGAGCCGGAACTTTTCGAGGTCAGGTGTCATTCCATAATCCATGTCACGCCTCTTTGTCGTAGCTCGGGAAGAAAAGCCTCTTTCTCATGCCAGTCACCGAACCTCGTAGGAGCGCGTCGGAACCTGGGAACGGTCGATCTGCGCTTTGCCGATCGGATTACCGATCATCGTGTACGGCAGCGCGGTGGCAAGGGCGTGGGTGCGCCCAACGTCCTTGGACTCCCAGATTGCTCGGACGGTTCCCTGGATCGCGGCTGGAGGCTTCGCCGCGATCTTCTCGGCGAGGAGTGCTGCACGATCCCATAGCTGGTCGCGAGAAACGACCTCGCTGACGAAGCCGATCTGGAGGGCGCGCTCGGCCGACATTCGCTCATCGAGTCCTAGAAGGGCCATTCGCAGCACCTCTCCCAGGGGAATGCGATGCGCAAGACCGATCGGTTCCAGTGCCGCGACCAGACCGTACGACACATGCGGATCGAAGAACTGCGCATCGTCACTGGCAATGATCAGATCTGCCTCGTTGAGCCAGTACAAGGCTCCACCAGCAGCCAGACCATGGACTGCGCAGATCAGCGGCTTCCAACATCCGTTGTGTTTGGGCGACAGATCGACACCCGGATCACGCTTACTGAAGGGATTGTCCGCGAGATACGTACCTTCCTTCACGTCCATGCCTGTACTGAAGGCACGGTCGCCGTTCGCGCGAAGCACGATCACATGCACGTCATCGGTCAGATCGGCGAAACTCCACAAATCACGAAACTCGTCCCGCATCGTGTTGGTGAAGGAATTCATTCGATCCGGTCGATTCAACGTGATCGTCAGAACGTGGTCCGCCAGCTCCGCAATCACGGTGGTCAGAGATTTCAGTTCTTTTACGCTGGTCAGACTCACGGGTCTCTCTCTCCTCTGATAGCTGTAGAACGAACATAGCCCCGTACTCAGGCCGAAGGTCGACGCTTCTCCGCGCGCAACTGGCCGTGCCGAGCAAGCATCTGCGCCGCGATTGCACTGAGTTCCGTGGGCGGTGTACGCAGTCCTGCCAACCCGGTCTCACGGCTCGGCAATGAGACTGTCGCCGTCGCGGGGCAGGTCACCTCACCGCGTTGACTGGTCCCTCGAAATTCGAGGTCGACCAGGTACCGGTCACCTTCTTGTCGTTTGCCGACGACCTCACCCGTGAATCGGTGGGTGTCTCCCAGATAGTTGAACTTGCGCATCTGGCTGGACATCGTCTCGATCCAACCCTCGTCACCGATCCAGTCGGTGAGGAAATGCGTCAGCCAGCAATCGCGGAGCATCCCATAGTCGTACGACGTCGGTAGGCCGATGGACCGTGCGTATTCGGCGTCCCAGTGGATACGTTGCGCGACGTCGGGTATGCCCTGTTCGTTGGGAATATAGAAGGCTCCGATGCGCTGACGGTTCTTGTACGCCAACCGGCCGGTGCACGGGGTATACGGAGCGAAACCGTAACCACCGGAGTGGAATACCACCATGTCGGTGGTCGTCAACGGTCCCTTGGCCATGAGGCCGAGAGGCTCTCCGACCACAACGTCTTCCCAGTAGCGGGTCTCGGCCCCCCGACGCACCTCTGCTTCGTAGATCGCATCGATCTCGGCGATCTCCTCCGGCGTGTACGAGGCTGGCTCGATGGTGTCGTACTTCTTACGCTTCTTCGATTCGTGACGCTCGGTGTGAATGGTGAGAACTCGTTGAATCTGTACGATTTCCGCGCGCTGATTGAACTGGACGTGGATCCTCGTGACAACGAGCGAACGCCCCGCGAATTCCGATTCCTTGAGTTCGACGTTGTCGAATCCCTGGAACGAATACACCGCGTCACCGTCGTAGACCGGCTTGTACCACTCGGTCGTCGAACCAGACACGAATACGTGGATTCCGCGAAACGGAGGGCGCCGCTGTTCTTTGGGTACTCGATCTGCCAGAAGATCTTTCGTTACCGCGATGTTGATCATCGGCGGTGCGATCTGGCCTCCCCAGCGAGTGTCCAGACCGTACTCCTCGTCCACGAACAGTGGATTGTCGTCGCCGTAGCTGCGAGCAAAGGCACGCATCACATCAGGAGTTGCCCGGGAAAATTGATCACGCTGTGTGACAGCGTGATAGACCCCGACCAAATCGCGCGCACGCTGTATGTCGGATTCCAGGAAGCTGAACTTCTCTTCCGCCGTATCCGCTCGCTCTGTCGTCTCCGTGCTCATGAATTACCTCCGTGATCGATGCGGTGCCTTCGAGGAGGAACCGGCCAAGACTGAATTCTTGAAAGGAAATGTAAATAGGACTGCGCAGGTCACACTCCGGTGGCCTGCTCGGTCAGCCGCTCGACCACGTGTCTGCGGACCAATTTGCCGGTCTCGGTTCGCGGAAGCTCGTCCCAGTAGACGATGTGCTCCGGTGTTCTGCTGCTTCGCAACGACGCACGTACGAAATCGCGAAGATCACCGGTGTCGAGCGCAACCCCGGGGCGAAGCACAACTGCCGCCTCGATCCGCTGACCCCATTCCGGATCTGGCATACCGACGACGGCAACGTCGAGGACAGCTGGGTGTCTGAACATCACGTCTTCGATCTCTGCAGGCGCGATATTCTCCGCACCGCGAATGATCGTGTCGTCGACTCGCCCACCTACGTAAAGAAAGCCCTCGTCATCGAGGAAACCCTTGTCGCGAGTATCGAAGAAGCCGCGTTCGTCTACCACTCGGCCTATGCCTGCATACTCGGCAGATACCTGATCACCTCGCACACAGATGCGCCCCATGACCCCGGCGCCCACGACCTCGTCGTCCGCATCCCGAATCTCGAGTTCTATGCCGGGAACTATGCGACCTACCGAACCAAGTCGTGCGCGGACGACATCGTCGTCGCTCCGCAGTGCATCTCGATGATCATCCGGCCCGAGAACCGCAATGGTGGAGCTGGTTTCGGTCAGACCGTAGGCATTGACGAACCCGACTTCGGGCCACATCGCCAGCGCCTGCTCGATCACACGAGCCGGCATCGGTGCACCGCCGTACGCAAGACCCCGCAATGTCGGCACCGACTTGTCGACATCGGCCTCCACGACTCTCGACAACATCGTCGGAACGACAAGTGCGTTGGTGACGCCCTCGGTTCTGGCGGTATCGAGCCACTGCGCCGGGCTGAACTGCTCGAGCACGACGGTGCGTCGGCCAGCGTACAGGTTGGTGATGACGTTCGCCACCGCGGCAATGTGGTACGGCGGAACGCTCACCAGAGCGCAGTCCGTTTCCTCGGCCGACGCGAACTCCACCGACCCGAGGACGTAGGAGGACAGGTTCTCGTGCCGCAGCAGGACTCCTTTTGGGGCCGAAGTGGTACCGGATGTGTAGATCACGACAGCAGGTGCTGCGTCGTCGTTCCCGTCGAGATCGTCGAATTCTTCGGCAGCAAAGGCCAATTCCGCCAACCACTCCTCCGGTGTCCTGACCCTCAAGCCAGCACGCACGAGCGCTTCGGACTGTTCGGCTCCAGCAATACCGAGTGCGTGTGGGTGGTTGGCCAGAAGAGAATCGAGCTGCTCACGACCCAGCCGGTAGTTCACCGGCACCAAGGGAACTCCGGCACGTGCCGCGGCGAACATGGCGACAGGGAACGCCGGGCCGTTGACAGCCAGATACACCAGCGCGTCTGCGCCGGATTTCTTTATCTCGGCGGCACCCGCCGTAGCGAGACGTTGCAACTCCCTGGCGGAGAGTCCGCCCGTACGGGTACCCACGACGACACGGTCGCCGAAGCCGTCCACCGCCATGTCCAACAGCAACGTGATATTCATCCGACACTCACTTCGGGTTCGAGTTCGATTGTGTGCAAGCCATGTCGGCCGGGTTCAGTCCGAGGAGGGAAGCGGCTTGGCCGCTTTGATCGGCAGAGCGGTACCGTCGACTGCGAGCAGACCCTGACCGGGCTTGGTGCACAACACTTCCAAACCTGCGGCATCGTCGACGTATCTCTTTCCGAGTAATGCACCGCCGACAAGGGATGGATCAATCTGCGAACCATCACCCGTGGGCTTTCCCCCGACCACCATTTCCGCGCCACCGCACGTCAGCGAGATTTCGTCCGATGGTGCACGCACCACGATCACGGCAGTTGTGTCGACAGAACTGGCCAACGATTGACCGACTTTGAGAATCACTATCTTCCTCCATTCGAGCTGAACCAGGTGTGTGAAAGACAGTGTCTCGAAATATATTCGAGTGACCGGCCGTCACTTATCTAACAAAGTACTACAAGTGAACTAGCGCACTGTTGCACGAGTTCCGTTCAGCGGTCACTACGTGACTGCGCCTGCAATCTTGAGCTCGATGAGTTGCTCGTCGTCGAGGCCCAGCTCGCGCAGGATGTCGTCGGTGTGCTCCGCAAACTGTGGAGCGCGCTTCATCTGCACAGGCTGATCGTCGAACTTGACCGGGTTGGCAACAAGCTTCTGGGTGACACCGTCGGCGTCGACAACGTCGGTAATCCGGCCGTTGGCGATCAACGCAGCGTCGTTGCCGACGTCCCAGCTGTTCTGTACGGGTGCCCACGGGCCGCTGAGGCTCGCCAGCTGCACCAACCATTCGTCATACGAACGGGCGGCAAAGGCATCGGCGAACCAGTCACCAATTTCCTCAGCGCTCTCGAATATCCCATCCATCGTCGTGAAACGCGGATCGTCCACCAGGTGTGTCAGGCCGATCGCCGTGACGAATTCGTTCCAGAACCGGGTGGGCTGCAACATCGAGAACTGCAGCCAACGTCCGTCCGAGGTTCGGTAGGAACCTGTCAGCGGATTGCCCGCTGCGGCCGTCTTCTTGCGCTTCACCTTCGGCAGCGGACCGCCGGAGCTCAACGCTAGATTGACGGTGAACTGAGTGGCCCATGCGGCAACACCCAGCAGCGACACATCGACCTCCGACGGCTCTCCTGTGCGTTCACGGCCGAGCAGTGCTGCGGCGATTCCGCCCGCAATCGTCATGCCGCCGATGTTGTCGCCGTAGGCGCCCGCAGGCATGAATGCCATCGAATCTGCGCCTTCCGGCATGACTCCGTCCGCGCTGCCACCGCGAGCCCAGAATCCAGTCGCGTCGTATGCGCCCTTGTCCGAATCCGGCCCCTGGCTGCCGAAGCCGCTACCGGTCACATAAATGATGTTCGGGTTGATTGCGCGGACATCCTCGACCGTGATCGACAGCTTGGTGCGCACCCCCGGCAGATAGTTGGTCAAAAAAACGTCGCTGCGTCGAATCAACTCTTCGAGCACAGGTCGCGCCGCGGGGTTCGCCAAGTCGATACCGATACTGCGCTTACTGCGGTTCGGACCTTCCATGATCGGCGCGAACGACGACCCTTCCTTTCCTGCTTTGTGCCCAAGTACGCGAACAAGCCCGCGCTGCGGGTCGCCGGTCTCCGCATGCTCGACCTTGACGATGTCGGCACCCCAGTCCGCTAATACCGCGCCCGCAGCGGGGACGTAAGTGAACTGGGCGACCTCCAGGATGCGAAAGCCTTCCAGGGGACGATGCATGACGACTCCTCGTACGTGATTGTTTTTCTTTTTCAGGATTTGTCTGTGCGAAGAAGGACGGCCCCGGACGGCACCCCACCACCGGCGGTGACGACGGCAACCTTCGGATCCTTCACTTGCCTACCGGGTGCCTGTCCGCGGAGTTGAAGAACCGCTTCCCGAAAGAAGCCGTACCCGTGGGTCCGGCCGGCCGAGAGTTGGCCGCCGTGGGGATTCAACGGAAGTCGCCCATCGATGGAAATTCCGCGACCTTCGTCGATGAAGTCCGCTGCCCCACCCGGTTCACAGAACCCGAGTCCCTCGAGCCATGACAGAGCGTTGAACGTGAACCCGTCGTACAGCAATGCCACGTCGACGTCTTCGGGGCCGAAATCGGTTCGGGTCCACAGGTGCGCCGCCGGACCCAGCGATTGCGGCGTGTGCGTCAGCGTGCCTTGATCCCAGGACAGGTCTTCCATGATCTGTGTTCCGACTGCTTCGACGAACACCGGCGAGTTCGGGCGATCCATCGCGGTCTCCGCGGCGGAGACGATGACTGCTACCGCGCCGTCGATAGGAACGTCACAGTCGTACAACCCGAACGGGGTAGAAACCATGCGCGCCGAAAGGTAGTCGTCCATGGTGATCGGATCGCGGTAGACCGCCTCTGGATTGGCCGACGCATTCGATCGTGCATTGACCGCAATTGCGCCGAGGGTTCGACGGTCGCCGCCGTACCTGTGGAAATAATTCGATGCTTGACAGGCAATCCAGTTGGCTGCCGACATCGCACCGAAAGGCGCACGGTGTTCGAACATGCCTGTCGGCCTAGCGCTGGGGACCGTGAGACGTCCGGACCGGACGAGTTCCGAATGCGTTGACTCCCAAACCGTTCGGAAGCAAAGCACGTGTTTGCACAGCCCCGAGGACACCGCCAACATCGCGGCGATGATCGACCCGTTCTGCCCGGGCAGTTCGTTTCCACCATTGACCCACGTCGGCCGCACTTTCAGAACCTGTTCGACGGCCATGATGCCGCCCTCGGACATGCCCCCTCCCCCGCCGCTACCCGGATACGTGGACAAGCCGTCGATGTCGCTCGAGGTCAGGCCTGCGTCTGCGATTGCCGCGAGACATGCATCGACGGTCAACGACAGTGGCTCGACCATGAGTCTGCGACCGATCTTCGACTGGCCGACGCCCGTGATGGCGACTGCGTGCTCGAATCTGGTTGCCGTGACCGGCGGACGCAGGTTCGACCGGTAATCCGCGGGCTCGGGAATCGGCTCGGGTAGTGCTGACGCGTCCGGATTCGGTTCGAACAACGGCAACCACACGTCGTCGGACACCTGCTCGAAGAGGACGCGGACGGCCATACCCACCGACAGATCCTCTGGTGGGCACCCGACGATGTTGGTCGTCAGTCTGATGCGCGAGTCCTCGGACAGCGCCACGATTGCGACCACGTACGGAGGCGGAAGGTGCGGTAGCCACTGTTGGTGGTTGACAGTGAACCCGACGATCGTGCCATTTCCGGACACCGGCTCGTAGCCGATGTCGCGGCCGTGACATTGGGGACACAGCACATTCTGCGTGTGCATGAACCGCAAACAACTGTGGCACTGCGCAATTCGAAGTACTCCGTCTGCGCCGGACGCCCAATAGTCTGCGCGGCCCAGTGACATTTGAGGAATGGGCCTACCGGTGTCCACCAACTCGGTCACATGCCCTCCAGATGAATCGGATATCTCGTCATGAACAAACGACGCGTCAGAAAGTTCGTCGACCGGATGTGTTCTGACCGACGTTGTCCCGCACAGCGATCATCGCTGCCAATCGGCGCTCCATGTCGGCTTTGCTCATGACGATGTCGTCACCACCCTCGCCACGACTCAACCGGTCGAGGCGACCGCGCTCGGCTGCGATCTCCTCCGCGAGCAGCGACCCCGCCAAGTCGCGCGTGAGCAGATCTTGATCGACCCAATCGGCCTCGGGGAACTGTTCGACTAGTTCGTCCATGAGAAACATTTCCTTCGCAATCGCAGTAGTGGATGGTGAGCGCGAGTCAGATCCGTGGGAAATTGAGGAGTTTGCGCGCGTTGAGCTCGACGATCTTGTGAACATCCTCGTCCGGGACGTCGATCATCGAATCGTGAACGAGCTTGCGGCTGTTCGGCCAATTCGAATCGGAGTGGGGGTAGTCGCCTTCCCACGTGATGTTGTCGATTCCGACCAGGTGGCGATTCGCAAGACCGAACTCGTCCTCGATGAAGCAACCGTAGATGTGCTTGGCGAACAACTCGGACGGCCGGGCCGACTGGTTGATGTTCTGGTAGTAACGGTGTTTGGTCCAGACGGCGTCCATGCGCTCGAGCATGTAGGGCACCCAACCGATGCCACCCTCGGACAACATGAACTTCAGTCCGGGATGATTATGGAAGACCGGCGAGAAAAGAAGGTCCGCAGTCGCGTACATCGAGTTGCAGCCGAACAGTGACGTCATGACCGCCATGGGAGCTTCGGGCGCCGTGATCGGCGCCTTTCCCGAGGTGCCGAAATGCACGCACAACGGTAGGCCGGTTTCGACTACGGCGGTGAACACCGGATCCCAGTGGTTGGTGTGGAAAGACGGAAGTCCGAGTGGCGATGGATTTTCCGGGAACGAGATTGCGCGGGCACCCTTGGCTGCAGTTCGGTAGACCTCACGCACTGCATCCTCGACCGACCAGAGCGGGAGAATGACCAGCGGAATCAACCGATCGGGGGCAGTGGGGCACCATTCGTCGAGGACGTAGTCGTTCCACGCCTGGACAGAGAGCAGTGCCAGCTCTTTATCCTTACCTTCGAGGAATACCGTGCCGGCAAATCTCGGGAAGGACGGGAAAGACAACGTCGCCTGCACCCCGTCGATGTCCATGTCTGCGATACGGGCTTTCGGCTCGTAGCAACCTGGGATCATGTCCTCGTACCGGGTCGGCTCGGCGCCGTACTCCTCCGGCTTTTTTCCGGCAACAGCATTGAGACCTATGTACGGGTAGATGCGGCCCTCGTACTCCCACACCTCGGCAAGTTTGGTGCCACCGTCCTTGCGCCCACCATCACCTGCATGGATGGACTTCGGCATCTCTTTCTCGATGATGCGGGGGCCGGCATCCACGAACTTCTTCGGCAGCCGGTCGGACCAGAGCCCCGGGTGCTCGATCAGATGGTCGTCGGTCGAGATGAGTTGCATATGGCTCTGCAGTGGCATGAATCCTCCTGGACAACACCCCGAACGGATCGGAAGGGGGTTACTTGTTTAACTTTCTAGACGCTAGCAGAGGATGTTACGTACGTCACCAAGGGTTGGCGAATTCGACGAAAAAACCCTCGCCGGTCGAGGCCGGCGAGGGCTGGTCGAGAAGGTGGAGCAGGACGGTCAGTCGAAGAGGCTGATCGTTGCCGTCCGGTCGCGGTTTCGGTAGATGATCTCGGTCGCATGCTCGAGGTGGCCACGCCAATGCTTCTCGGCGCGCACAACATCACGAGCACTCACCAAATCGACCAATCTCTGGTAGTCATCGACGACAGACGGAACATAGGCGGTCCGCTCAGGAGCATCGGCATCGTCGACGCGTTGCCGGATACCCATCATGCGATGCGCATCCAGCACGTCTCGGAGTGCGCTGACCTGGGCGTTGAGCGTCTTGTTCCCGCAGTACAGGGAAATCAGTTCGTGAAATTCGGCAGTCAGCCCCACCCAACGAACAAAGGCCTCCGGGCTGTCGAGCCCATCGGCCAACCGCTTCCGATGGTTGTCCACGCACTCCTGCAGCGATGCGAGTCCCTCGGGCGGACATCTCTTCGCCAGCAACCGAACGCACGCCGATTCGAATTCGGTGCGAGCTTCGAGTACGTCCTCGAGTGTCGTTCCCTGAATCTGCAGGTAGAGGCCTATATGCCTGGACGCAACGCCTAGATCGGGAAGCCTGGCGCGTGGCCCCCCGCGAGATCCCGTGACCACGGTGATGAGACCTTCGCTTTCCAGGATGCGGAAAGCCTCGCGAAGCGTCGGCCGGGACACTCCGAGTTGAACCATCAGGGTTTTCTCTGGAGGGAGCATCTGACCAGGCTCTATCTCGCCGCGGACAATCTGGCCCCTCAACCGATTCGCAATCTGCTCAGAAGCTTTGGGCACGCGGACTTTAGCCTCGGCGGGCATACCGTCCGTTCGCCACAGTGCACGTTGCTCGGTCTCCATCGAACCGACTCTAGCCGTAGCGCAGCGAGTTTCCGTAAGTCCCGGTGGCTCGGGTCGTAACCGTGGCACTCTGTGGACGTGAAAGTTGGACCGTTCGTTCCACGATTGCAGATCCATCACGGATCACGGGTTGATGCCCCCGATCTGCGCACTTGCTTTACAGTGATGCATGCCACAAGGTATGACTAGTTAAACACTTTGAACACGTGTCTGTATGGGCGTGAAGGAATATGTCGCGTGGCCGGACCTCGCCCTTCCGACCGCGCAGCAGTGGACGACCGGCCACCGATCGACGGGAGAACCTCAAATGGGGAAGCTAGACGGCAAGATCGCTCTGATCACCGGTGCTGCGCGCGGACAAGGCCGCAGTCACGCAATAACACTGGCAGCTCACGGCGCCGACATCATCGCTCTCGATATCTGTCGCGACATCGACACGAACAGCTACTCGCTCGCCACCGAAGAGGATCTGGCCGAAACCCAGCGACTCGTGGAGAAGGAGGACCGCCGCTGCATCACGTCGATCGCCGACGTGCGCGAGCCTTCCCAGCTCCGTGACGCCATCGCGGCCGGAGTTGCCGAACTCGGCGGCCTTCATATCGTCGTCGCAAATGCAGGAATCTGCCCACTGGGCGATGTCCCCCGGAAAGCATTCCTCGACGCTGTCGATGTGGACCTCGTCGGCGTCATCAACACCGTCAGCGCGGCCTACCCGCACCTGAGTTCGGGTGCATCGATCATTGCAACCGGATCGGTAGCCGCACTGATGAAGGGCGGCACGGACAACCCGGCCCTCGGTGCGGGCGGCGCAGGCTACAGCCACGCAAAGAGGGGTGTCGCCGAGTTCGTACACGCACTCGCTCTCGCATTGGCACCGGAATCCATCCGAGTCAACGCAGTCCATCCCACCAACTGCAACACCGACATGCTGCACAGCGAAGGCATGTACAAGGTATTCCGTCCCGATCTCGAGACCCCGACCAGAGAAGACGCCGAGGGCGCGTTCTACTACAACCAGCCGATGCCTGTCCCCTGGGTCGAGCCGGTGGACATCAGCAACGCGGTCGCCTTCCTCGCCTCGGACGAAGCAAAGTTCGTGACCGGGCTGCAGATGAAGGTGGACGCAGGCACAGCCATCCCGCACACGAAGGCGTACGCCCTCGCCTGATCGGCGCCGCACTGTTCTTCTCCTCCAGGCACGGGAACCGCACCAGAAGGATCATCATGTACAAGGAACATCCGAACCTGTTCATCGGGGGAGCCTGGGTAGCAGGTGAAACCGGCCGCACCGAACCGGTGATCAACCCCGCCACCGAGGAGACCATCGGTGTGGCTCCCGTCGCGTCACGCGCCGACGTGGCGAAAGCAATCACCGCCGCCCGCACCGCGTTCGACGACGGGCCGTGGCCGCAGATGACGATGAAGGAACGTTCGGTCGTGCTGCTTCGTATGGCGGATGTCATGGAGAAGCGGTTCGAGGAGCTGGTCCAGCTCAACATCGCAGAATCCGGCGGCACCAGGATCGGCGCCGAGTCGTTCCAGATCGGGTTTCCTCTCACGCACTTTCGTGACCTGGCGGAGCGGGTGATGATTCAGTTCCCGGTCGAGCGAGCCATGCCCCCACATGTCGGTGGCACGCTCGGCCAGGGTGTGATTCGGCGCGAGCCGTGGGGAGTCGCGTCGTTGATCTCGGCGTACAACTTTCCCTTCTTCCTCAACATGATGAAGCTCGGACCCGCTTTGGCTGCGGGCTGCACCACGATTCTCAAACCTGCACCGACAACCCCGCTGGAGGCATTCATCCTCGGAGAGATCGCCGAGGAGGCCGGACTCCCAGCCGGCGTGCTCAACATCGTCGCGGGCGATACAGACGCAGGATTGGAACTGACAACCAACCCGATGGTAGACATCGTCAGTTTCACCGGATCGGACACAGTGGGGCGCAAAGTGTTCGAGCAAGCTGCGCCCACCGTAAAGAAGGTCATCCTCGAACTCGGCGGCAAATCGGCCAACATCATCTGCGAGGACGCGGACCTCGGCAAGGTAGTCGGATCGGTGGTCCGCGACATCGTGCTGCACGCAGGTCAAGGTTGCGCCTTTCTCACCAGAACGGTCGTGCACCGGTCGCGGCACGACGAACTGATCGAACTGGTCACCGAAGCATTGAAGAAAGTCAAAGTCGGCGATCCAGCTTTACCAGACACGGTGATGGGACCGGTGGGAAGTGCGGCACAGCGCGCAAGAGTCGAGAAACTGATTCAGACCGGAATCGACGAGGGGGCGACGCTTGCCGTCGGAGGCGGACGACCCCACGGCCTCGACAAGGGGTTCTTCATCGAGCCGACGCTCTTCGTCGACGTGGAGAATTCGATGGCCATTGCGCAGCAGGAATTCTTCGGGCCGGTCGGTGTGGTCATCCCCTTCGATGACGAAGACGAAGCAGTCCGTATCGCAAATGACAGCGACTTCGGACTTGCAGGTGGAGTGTGGTCGAAAGATCCGGTGCGCGCGTACGACATTGCCAAACGAATCCGCACCGGAACCGTGACCGTCAACGGAGGGGGCGGCGGCATGAGCCCGCACGGATCCTTCGGTGGCTACAAGCAGAGCGGACTCGGCCGCGAACGCGGGGACGCAGGCCTCGACGAGTTCCTGCAGACCAAAACAATCACCTGGCCGGTCGCATCCGGGTAAATGCCGGCACGCGAACGCATCTTATCGAAACCGCAATAAAAGAAAGTACCGTAATGACGTACGTGATCACCGAAGCCTGTATCGATCTGATGGATCGCGCTTGTGTGAAAGAGTGCCCGGTCGACTGTATCTACGAGGGCGAACACCAACTGTTCGTCAATCCCAACGAGTGCATCGACTGCGGAGCGTGCGAACCGGCGTGCCCCCACGAAGCCATCTATCACGAAGCCGACCTACCTGACGATCAGGGCCACACGACCGAACGTCAAGCCACGGTATTTCTCACGCTCGGCAAGCTCGGCGGCGCCCGCAAGTACGGCAAACTTCCCGTGGCTCAGGTATGAACGCGCCTCGGGTCGGGTTCATCGGAACCGGCAACATCGGTGAGCCGATGGTCGAGCGTCTGCTGGTCACGGGCATTCCCACCTCGGTATATGCGCGCAAGGAAGAGGTTCGGCAACGCGTGGCGGCCGCGGGCGCCCATCTTGTGGACACGCCGCACGCTCTCGGCGAGTGCGATGTTGTGGTGTCGTGCCTTTTCACCGATGCGCAGGTCCTCGAGGTGTGCCCCCCGATTATCGAGTGCATGAAGACGGGCTCCATCTTCGTTTCGCATACGACGGGGAGCCCGACCTCGCTCCGCACACTCGACACGCTTGCCACCGCGAGCGGAGTGTCGATCGTCGAAGCACCGTTCAGCGGAACACCGGACGCCGTGCGCGCAGGCAAGCTGACGGTGATGCTCGCGGGAGACGACGCCGCCGTCGAGAAGGTCACGTCCATTGTGAAGTCCTACGCTGCCAATGTCATTCGAACAGGCGCACTGGGGACTGCACTACCGGCGAAGCTGCTCAACAACGCACTCTTCGCAGTCTGTACGCAACTCACGCTCTCCGCGATCGAGGCCGCACAGACCCTGGGGATCGGTGAAGAAACATTGCTGGAGGTACTCGCCGTCAGTAGTGGTGGCAGTACCGCAGCGCGGTACATCGCGGCCTCGGGGAAAGATGCCCGTACGTACAGCGAAAATCTCCCGAGATACCTGATCAAAGATCTCGGGTCGATTCGGACGGTGGCGTCCGAACTCGGAGCGGACATCAGTCCGCTATTAGCTGCGGCACAGCTTGGTCCGATGGACTTGAGCGAGCGCGGCGAGGTTCTCACCGCTCCTTGATTCAATCCCACTGATTTCATCCCATTGCCCTCACCCAGCCCCTGAAAGTAGGCCGGAAATGAAAGCCAGAATCGACTTGAACCTGTGCTCTGGTCACGCCCGCTGCTACCAGATCGATCCGGATCTGTTCGACATCGACGACAGCGGTTACGCGCTCAACGCCGAGGTCGACATCGATCCGGCCGACGAGCACAAGGCGATCGACGCTGTTGCGTCGTGCCCCGAACGCGCCATCAGCCTTCACTGACGCCGGAAAGAGTGACACCGCAATGATTTCGATTCAGCTATGACGCCCGCCGAGCGCCCACTGCGGGTTGCGGTCGTCGGCGGCGGACCTGCCGGCTTGTACACCGCCGACGCGCTCACCTTCGCCTCCGATGTCATGGTGCACGTAGACGTTCTGGAACGTCTGCCAGTACCGTTCGGGCTGCTGCGTTACGGCGTTGCCCCGGACCACCTCAACATCAAGCTCGCGGCCGATTCTCTGCAGGAAGTGCTGGACAGGCCGAACGTCCAACTCTTTTGCAACGTCGAAATCGGCCGGGACGTCGACGTGGAAGCGTTGCGAGAGCATTACGACTCCATCGTGTACGCCACCGGCGCCGATACCGACAACACGCTCGGTATCCCCGGTGAGAATCTCCCGGGCAGCGCGTCGGCCACGGCGTTCGTCAAGTGGTACAACGGCCACCCGGAAGCGGATCGCTTCGACCTGTCCACCACGGCTTCCGTCGCGGTGGTCGGTGCGGGCAACGTAGCCCTCGACGTCACACGACTTCTCGTCAAGAGCGTCGACGAATTGCGGCACACCGACATAGATTCCGACACCCTCGCGCGCCTCGACGCCAGCGCAGTGACCGACGTTCACGTCCTCGTCAGACGAGGAGCCGAATTCGCGAAATTCACCACCAAGGAATTGCGTGAACTCGGCGAACTGGCCGGGGTCGATGTCGTGGTAGATCCGGCACAGCTTCCTCCCGACGGCATCGATGGCCTCGGAACCGTGTCCAAGCGCAATCTTGCTGTCCTACGGAAGTGGTCCACTCAGGCACTGTCGGACGCGCCACGACGAATTCACTTCCACTTCTCGACGCGTCCGGTCGACCTCGTCGGAGTCCATGCGGTCCGCGCAGTCAGCATCGAGCACGGCGACAGCGTGCACGAGTTGGCGGTCGATCTGGTACTTCGCGCAGTCGGGTACCGATCTCGGCCGATAGCAGGAGTTCCCTTCCACGAGGAAACCTTCACCATTCCGCACCGCGATCACCGAGTCGTCCGGGACGGCGTTGCCCAACCGGGCGAGTATGCCGTCGGGTGGGCGAAGCGAGGGCCGAGCGGCATTCTGGGCACCAACAGATCCGATGCCGAGGCCACTGCAGCCGCAGTTCTCGCAGACCGCGAAAACCTGTTTGCGCGAACCGAACCGACCGGAACGGGTCGAGAGCTCCTCGAAGGACGTGGAACCAGGTTCCTGGACAACGGCGCATGGGATGCCATCGCGGCCAAAGAAAAGGAGCTCGGCTCCCTGGACGGACGCGCTCGAGTGAAAATTCGACACTGGGAGGAACTCGTCGCCGCCGGATCACCGCCCGTTACCGCCAGTTGAACTACTCCACGTCGAGCCAGAAACGCCAGAGAAGATCGCAAGGAGAACCCATGAGCACAACCGAATCGACCGGCACCACGGAAAAGACCGGAAGCACGGGCGGGGGTTGCCCCGTCCTGAACTTCAACCACTACCAGGAAATGCCGTTCGGCGAGAAGATCGACTACTACGACAAGCTCCGCGACGAGGCCCCGGTCTTCCGCAACGAGTTCGCAAACGGGCACTACATCGTCACCCGGTACGACGATATTCTCTCGGTATACCAAGAGCCCGAGACGTTCTCGAACCAAGCCGTCACCGTGTTCAATCCGAACCCGACATACCGATGGATCCCGGAGATGCTCGACGGCGACGAGCACCTGCAGTGGCGCAGGCAGCTGGGTCCGCACTTCTCACCCAAAGCAATTGCGCGTCTTGAAGAAAAAGTTCGTCACCGTGCCGTGGAGCTCATCCACGACATCGCCAAGCGGGGACGTTGTGACTTCATGGAAGATTTCGCGTTCCAGTACCCGTCGTTCATCTTCCTCGAGCTGATGGGGTTGCCGTTCGAAGACCTCGACCAGTTCATGAAGTGGGAGCACGACATCCTTCACTTCTCCGGCGCGACCGCCGAGGAGACCGCCGAGCGACGCGGTGATGCGACGAAGGGTGTCAACGCGTACTTTGCCAAAGTCATCGAGCAGCGTCGCATCGAGCCCAAGGACGACCTCGTGACCAAGGCGCTGTCGTTCGAGATCGATGGAAAACCGGTCAACGACGAGGATCTCGGCGCTTTCTGCCTGTTGATGTTCATGGCCGGGCTCGACACCGTATCGGCAACACTGGGGACGATCTACTACCACCTCGCGCAAAACCAGGAAGATCGGCAGCGCATCGTCGACGACCCTGACCTGATCCCCACCGCGATCGAGGAATTTGTTCGCGCATATGCGATCGTCATCCCATCACGGAAGGCCACCAAGGACACCGAGATCGCAGGTTGCCCCATCGCCAAGGGCGAAATGATTTCCTTACCGCTGAATCTGGCCACACGCGACAACACGGTGTACCCGGATGCCAAAGAAGTAAAGATCGACCGTAGTCCGAACAACCACATCGGTTTCGGCGCTGGACCGCACCGCTGCCTAGGCTCACACCTCGCGCGCCGCGAACTGAAGATCGCTATGGAAGAGTGGCACAGGGTCATTCCGAACTACCGCCTGGCAGAAGGATCAGCACCGAACGAAGCTGGAGCTCAGCTGGGCCCCAGCGGAAACGTCATCCTGGAGTGGGACCTGTAAAACCTCTGGAGCCGAAAACACGAACTGCCACCCCGGATTTTCCGGGGTGGCAGTTGTCCGTTCGTATCGATCTGCTTACAAGATGCTTTCGAGCAGAGCGACACCTCGACGGACCGATTCCACGTGGCCGACGATGTCGATTCGAGGGCCTACCAGTTCGAGATCGTAGATGCCGTCGTACCCGGCTTTCTCGATTCGATCGATACGCTCTGCGAGAGGGATCACTCCGTCGCCGGGCACGGCAGGTTCAGGGCCGTCCGCTCCGTCGACGGTGTCCCCTACCTGGACCAGAGCGACGCGACCGATTGCACTGTTCAGGTAGTCCTGAAATCCGGGGTCGTCCCACACGTGACGGAGGTCCAAACAGACCCCCAGTCCGGTCCGCGAGTCCAGTTCCTGCACTTCGGCGAGCGAGTGTACGAAGGACACCCAGGCAAAGGAGGACAGGGTCGGTTCCACCGCCATCGCCACGCCACCATCGGACGCGTACGACACAACGGGCTCGATCAGCTCGGCATACGCCTCGAGGGAGACTCTCCGCCCTCCATCGAGCAGTGGACCTGTGACGTTGTAGATCATCGGCGAGCCTAGGGCGACCGCTGCATCGACCGTATCGGTCAGGTCTGCACGAATCGCATCCCAGGTTGCCCGATCCGCCAGCGTCTCCGGGTAACTCGCGACGAGCCCTGCCACCTCGATGCCGGACTGTCGGACAGTCTCGATACCGGCGCCCCAGCCGATGCTCCGAAACTTACGAGCCTGCAGGGTAGTGCGTCCCGCTCCGATCTCCTGCAGCGTGTCTACGGTGGAAACCAGGTCGAGACTCGGAAAGCACAGGCCACTGACCGATATCCGCGAGTTCACGCCACTGCTCCGCGGCGAATTCCCGTCATTTGCCGGCAATTCCGACGTAGCGGAGATCGAAGATCCCCTGGAAGTTCGACACACCCATCGAGTCGATGTCGATGACTTTGTCGGTGTATGCGAACTGAGTCGGAACTGCACAGATGAAGACGTCGAGCGCATCCTCGGTTGCGACGGAGGCTGCTTGTTCGATGTCCGAATCGCGTGCCGCATCGTCGATATTGGGATCATAGGACGCGAGGACCGCATCCTGGACTCCGACCGGTACTGGCCCTGGGAATCCTCTCGCATTCAAGTAGAAACGGGCCAGCGACTGGTTCGACGCGGGCAGCGGTGTACGCGACTGGACGTAACCGTCATAGGCTCCCTTGGCATAGTCGGCGCTGGAGGTGGCTGCGTCGCCCTGCTGGATCTGCATGTCGATTCCGACTTCACGGAACTGCGCTTGCAGCGCAGATGCGAGGCCTTCCTGGAGCGACAGTCCGGAAGGAATGACGACGTTGAGGCTCGCGTTCTCGATGCCTGCTTCCTTCAGTAGATCCCGAGCCTTCTGTGGATCGTACGAGTAGTCGACCGGAGGAGAGTCGAGGTGCCCGATGCGCTTGGGTGCAAGAGGCTGGCCATTGGGTACGCACTGGTCCGAGGTCAACGATGTGCTGATACCTTCCCGATCGACGGCATAGTTCAGGGCTTGACGAAACTTCACGTTGTCGACGTTCGGCTTACCTGTGTTGAGCTGAAGTGAATACACGTTCGCTTCGGGGTAGCTGAAGAAGTCGAATCCCGAGCCCAACGCACTGCTCTGCTTGTAACTCGTCACCGGGGAATACGCAATGTCGATCTGCCCTGAGCGGAGCGCGTTCAAACGCGCGTTGTCATCCACGATTCCAGTGATCGTGATCGATTTGGCCTGTTGCGCAGCGGGATCCCAGTACCCGTCTCGACGTTCGTACGTCACGGAGTCGCCAATTTTGACCGACGTCGCAACGTAAGGTCCGGAGCCGACCGGATTGACATCGAGATCCGGGTTGTCCATCGCGGCCGGGCTGATCAACGATCCCGATGCGCCGGAAAGCACGTAGGGAAGGTCCGAGGCAGGCCTGGTGGTAGTGATCTTGACGTGAGTCGGGTCCACCACCTCGGCTCCGGAGATCACCGAAAGGTAGGTCTTGGCTGTCGAATCCGGAGTCTGCAGGGCATGATCGATGTTTGCTTTGACGGCAGCAGCATCAAGCTGTGCGCCGTCGGAGAACGTGACATCGTCTCGAAGAGTGAAGGTCGCAGACAAACCGTCTGGGGCGAACACCCATTCGGTGGCAACCATCGGCGCCAGCTCGGCACCGTTGTCCCCCGAAACCATCTGTGTCAGCCGATCGTATACGGGCGCGAGGTACGCATACGCGCCGATGTCCGATGCCACCTTGTGCGGATTGAGGGGCGCGGGTGGAATGACGAATCCGACGCGGAGAGCACCGTTCGGGTCCGCGACCAGATCGTCCGACGACGCCGACGATGACGCGCCTCCACCTCCACATGCGGCGAGGGCCACACTCAATGTTGCCACTACAGCGACGGCCGACCACCGTCGGAATGCTCTTCTTGCCATGCTGATGCGTTTCCTTGTCCTTGGAGTGAGGAGACCGAACGTGCGACGCACTCTGCATTCTCGAACTGCAATTTCGGCTATCAGTCGCACTAGTACTACCTTGTGCGATGGGTCACTGTAAAGGAATTGGCCGTTTTGGTCGTTTCAACCACGCATCAGGCAGCTCGTTCTCTGCCGATCAGCATTACAACGCGCTTTTCTGGCCCGGAACCCATCCACCTCTCTTATCTATCGAAGTTAGGTATGTCGGGCAATATTGGGTTAGTGTGATGCACATCATCTTGTAGCTACACACGTCGTCGCTAGTCGTCATCACCAGGCCCGAAGCTTCGACCGAGGAGAACCCGTCATGGCCACAGACACAGCCCTGTCACCACCTGCCACCGCGACTACCGACGTTCTCGAAATCGACTCACTGAGCGTCGAATTCGCCACCGAACATGGGTGGACCCGGGTGGTCGACGAGGTATCGATGACCGTCCCAACCGGAACTACCGTCGGCCTGGTCGGCGAGTCGGGGTCCGGGAAGACCGTCACCTCCCTTGCCGCGATGGGACTGCTTCCCCGGCGCGGTGCACGGGTCACCGGTTCGATTCGCATGGCCGGCCGCGAAATCGTTGGACTGCCGGAGAAGGAGATGTCGGATATACGCGGCACCGACGTGTCGATGGTCTTTCAAGAGCCTCGCCGGAGCCTCAGCCCTGCCTTCACCGTGGGCGATCAGGTTGCAGAAGTCGTCCGTCGCCATGAGGGAGTCGGCAAGAAGCAATCCGTCGTTCGAGCGATAGAGATGTTGGACTCGGTCGGAATCGCGGACGCTCAGAAGCGTTCCAAGCTGTATCCACACGAATTTTCCGGCGGCATGTGTCAACGAGTGATGCTCGCCATCGCAATGGTGTGCCGCCCCAAACTACTGATCGCCGACGAGCCGACAACGGCACTCGACGTCACGGTCCAGCGAGAGATGCTCCGCTTGATGAAGCAGTTGCAGCACGAGTACGACGTGTCGATTCTGTTCATCACTCATGATCTCGGCGTCGTCTCCGAAATGTGTGACCGCGTCAACGTCATGTACGCCGGGCAGGTGGTCGAGTCCACCGACATCGATGGTTTGTTCGACGACCCGCGGCACCCGTACACGGAGGGCTTGCTCGCCGCGATTCCGAGTGCCCATAAGCAAGGGACCAGGTTGTCAGCCATCCCGGGTGCTGTACCCGCCCCGTGGGACTGGCCGAGCAGTTGCCGCTTCCACTCCAGGTGCCCATACGCCCGAGCGGGGACTTGCAACTCCGAGCCTATTGCGCTGCAAGACGTCACAGGCGGACGCGCGGTTCGATGCGTCCGGCACGAAGAACTGACCTTGAAGGGGTTCGGCGTATGAGTCCGCTGCTCGAAGTCGAAGGACTTCACAAAAGCTTTCCCACTGCCCGCAATATTTTCGGCCGAGTCACCGAACGCACGGTTGTGACCAAGGATGTATCGTTCACCGTCGCTACCGGTGAAACACTGGGAATTGTCGGCGAGTCCGGTGCGGGAAAGTCGACAGTCGGCCGCCAGGTGCTCAGGTTGATCGAACCCGACTCCGGAGTCGTTCGATTCGACGGCAAGAACGTGCGAGACCTCGGCGGCAAGGATCTGCTCGCCTTCCGCCGCCGAGCACAGATGATCTTCCAGGATCCGTTCAGTTCATTGGACCCGCATATGACTATTCGGAATGCGGTGGGTGAACCACTGACAATCCACTACGGAATCAAAGGTGACGAGCGGGATCGACGAGTCGTGGACATTCTCGAGCGCGTCGGTATGCGCGCAGACCAGCTCGACAAGTATCCCCGTGAATTTTCCGGTGGTCAGCTACAACGCATCGCCATCGCTCGTGCACTCACACTCGATCCGGATTTCATCGTCTGCGACGAACCCGTTGCTGCACTCGATGTTTCGATCCAAGCGCAGGTTCTCAACCTCCTACTCGACCTTCAGAAGGAGCGTGGGTTGGCGTACATCTTCATTTCACACGATCTTTCGCTGGTCCGCTTCCTCGCGCACAGAGTGGTCGTGATGTACCGCGGTGAGGTTGTCGAGACGGGAACGGCCGAGGAACTTTTCGAGCGCCCGCAACATCCGTACACCAAGTCCCTGGTCGAAGCGGTGCCCGATCCACGAACGAGGCGTCGGACCACCAGCACCGCACGTATCGATACGGCACGTAATCCTGCGGAGGCACGATGACCACACTGCTGGCCAAAAGATTGCTCTCGGCCATTCCACTTCTGTTGTTCCTGAGCTTTTTCGTATATCTACTGGTGGATCTGATGCCCGGCGACGCGGCCACCAATCTGGCAGGCGACAGCGCCTCACCCGCCGACATCGAGGCTCTTCGCTCACAGTTGGGTTTGGACAAGTCCCTGATCGTGCGGTACTTGGATTGGCTCGGAAACATATTCACCGGTGACTTCGGTACATCGTTGTACAGCTCGCAGTCGGTGACACAGATACTCATGGAACGGATACCGGTCACGCTCTCGTTGGCGGTGGTGACCATGGTCCTGGTGGTCGTCATAGGACTCCCGCTAGGAATATTCGCCGCCATGCGCGCCAACTCTCTTGCCGACCGAGCACTGACGGCATTCGCCAGCATCGCAATGGCAGTACCTCCGTTCATAATAGGACTCGCGTTGGTCATCACGCTCGCAATCTCCGCACCGATATTTCCAGCTACCGGCTACACGCCTATCGGCGACGGAATCGTGCCCTGGCTCCAACACCTGCTGCTGCCCGCCATCGCAATCGCAGCAATTTCGATCGCTGAGGTCGCTCGTCAGACCAGAGCTGCAGTGGTCGACACTCTCGGGAAGGACTTCATCCGTACCGCGCGAGCGAAGGGCCTTCGTACTCGGCAGATAGTGGGCAAACATGCGTTGAAGGTCGCTGGAGTTCCCATCGTCACGGTGCTCGGCCTCCAAGTCAGTCGGGTGCTTGCGGGTGCTGTGACCGTCGAGTTCGTTTTCGCCCTCCCCGGACTCGGAACGCTCGCGGTCAATTCCGTTTTCACACGCGATATTCCGGTCATCCTCGGCATCGTCATGATCATGGCAGTCGCGATAGTTGTCATCAACCTGATCGTCGACATGGCGAACGCATACTTCAATCCACGAGTCCGGGTCTGACGTGCCCTCTCCTACCCTCCCCGGTGAAATCGGGCCGCAGTTCCATCCGGGGACTTCCACCTTGTCGAAAGGCGCCGAATGACCGAGACAATTGTTCCCCTCGATACCCCCCACCCGTCCGCTGATGTGCCGGGGCACCCCCGCCGCAGATTCGCGCACTCACTGCGCACCTCGCGACCCCTTCGGATACTTCGGCGCAATATTCCAGCGATGATCGCGCTCGTATTTCTCCTGTTCGTTGTATTCCTCGCGGTCTTCGGCGACATGATTGCACCATTCGACCCCAATGCTCAGAACCTGAGCAACAGTCTTTCCGGTCCCACGGGTCAAAATTGGCTGGGCACCGACATATACGGCCGCGACGAGTACAGCCGGCTACTGTCCTCCGCCAGCGTCACGATGCTCGCGGTTGTGCAGGCTGTCGGTGTTGCCGCGCTGATCGGAATCCCTATCGGATTGTTCGCGGGTCTGACCGGTGGTTGGATCGGTGGACTGTTCAGTCGGTTCTCCGATGCGCTGCAGGCCCTTCCGCCGTTGATTCTGGCGATCGCGATCATTGGCATTTTCGGACCAGGCCTCACCAACGCCATGGTCGCTATCGGTCTGGTCATGGCGCCCTCGTTGTTCCGCCTTGCACGCGGTGCCGCCGAGTCCATCGCCACGGAGACATACATCGAAGCGGCCCGCGCACTCGGCTGCGGTAAGGGCCGGATGCTGTGGAGTCACGTCCTGCCGAACGCGTCCTCACCGCTACTGGTGCAATTGTCCTTCTCCGCAGGAGTCGCCATTGTCGCCGAGGCAAGTTTGAGCTTCCTCGGACTCGGTGTACAACCACCCCAGACTTCGTGGGGTTCGATGGTTCGAGAAGCATTCGACAACGTCTACAGCGCACCGGGAACCATAGTGGCACCGGCACTGATGATCGTGCTCACCGTTCTGGCGTTCTCGACACTCGGTGACGGACTGCGGGACGCGTTGGAAGGGTCAGGCAAGGCGTCCGGCAAGTCCTGACGAACCGCGGCCGTCAGCAAGCGCGAACGTCAATAGACAAGGCCCCTTTAGGTCCACTCACCGGAACGAGATCTTGACCGTGTTCGACAAAGGCAGAACAGTGTTCTCAGAATCCCGTTCTCAATCACCTCTCTGCCGAAGGGCTCCGACCGATGCCGCACGTCGACAACAACGACCTGCTCGAAGATTTGACAGCTCGAGCGTTTCAGTCCGCCCGGAACTGGCGGAACGACGTCGAAATCACCGACATCGCATCTCTGACCGGCGGATCGTCTTCACTCACCTTCGTAGCCCACACCATCTCCTCCACAGGTTCCGAACCCGTCGTCCTCAAGGTCGCCCCGCCCGGACTGGCCCCGATCCGCAACCGTGACGTACTTCGTCAAGGGCGAGTCATGGCTGCGCTGCAAGGCGCACCCGGCGTTGCGGCACCGGCGGTGTATTTCGAGGACGCAGGATCACCGCCCGATGTGCCTCCGTTCGTGGCAATGCAGATGGTGGCAGGCGAATGTGTCGAACCCCTACTCGACACGACCCGGACCCGCGATGCCGATTGTCGCGAACAGACGCATGCTCGGTACCTCGACGCCACCCGGATGCTGGCGAACTTACACCGGCTCGACCCGTCCTCCATCGGCCTCGGTGACGAACCGGCGGTTCCACTCTCGGAGGAGATCGACCGTTGGACCAGAGCATTCGAAACGGTACCGGCCGACCTTGCGGGCGAGTATCTGTCGTGCGCGAAAGCGTTGCATGCCACGATTCCGAAAGCACTACCACCGGTGGTCAATCACGGCGATTTCCGACTCGGCAATACTTTGTGCGACGGGCATCGAGTAACTGCCATCATCGACTGGGAGATCTGGTCGGTGGGAGATCCTCGCGTCGATCTCACCTGGCTCACCTACTTCACCGATGAGGCAAAGCATCCGGCTGCGCCGCCGATCGGGCCTGCGGGAACCCCAACCGTGCACGATGTCGTCCGCACGTACGAGGACACTCTCGGTAGATCGGTGGCCGATATCGCTTGGTTCAACGCACTGACGAGATACAAGGAAGCTGCGGCGACGGGCCTGTTGATCAAACGTGCCAGGCGCGCGGGCACCATGACCGTCGAGTCCAACCCGTCCTTCGTTCGGATGGAACCGAAAATGCCAACACTCCTATCGGACGCTCGCGCTCTGATCGGATACTGAGACCTGTTCGGGTAGTTCGTGTTTCGCTCGACCACTGAGATTCTGTATACGAAGGGAAGTATGTTCGATGGCATTTTCGAAGCTTCGCCAGAGACCGACGAGCCGCGACGTCGTCGCTCCACTGATGTTGCGGTCGCTGATCGGCGCCACCATGATCGCTCACGGCGTCAAACACGGACGAAGTATCGACGGCACTGCAGGGTGGTTCGGATCGATCGGCTTCCGCCAACCTCGCCTCCAGGCACAGGCAAGCGCAGTGGTCGAAACGGCCGCGGGCGCTGCCCTCGTCGTGGGACTCGGTACACCCGTCGCAGCTGCCGCCGTGGTCGCAACAATGGCCGTCGCAGCCAAGTCGGTACATGTGGAGAACGGCTTCTTCATTACCTCCGAGGGATGGGAGTACGTCGCCAATCTTGCGGTCGCAGCGACCGCGCTTGCCGCGTTGGGGCCCGGCCGCCTCAGCCTCGACCGGGCACTCGGCTGGGACGGCGCAGTGCGCGGTGACCGTGCGGTCGCTTTCGTCTCTGCGCTTGGAGTCGGTGCCGCAGCAGCTCAGCTCGCACTCTTTCACCGCCCGGCGTCGAGCTGAACGCGTGCCGCATCCCATCGAAGAGCCTGTACTCGCCGCGCCGGTGATCTCCGGGGGTAGCCGCCTGCGGAGGGTGGCGAAGCCCGGACGCCAGGCGTCGTACGACGACGAGGTACGTCAGCTCATCGTTGCTACGCAAACAGTCATGCTGCGCATCGGGCGCACCGAGCAACCTCGGGTCGCCGATATCGTGCGTGAGGCCGGGATGTCGAATCAAGCCTTCTACCGTCACTTTCGCAGTCGCGACGACGTCATCGTGGCGACGTACGAACAGGGTCTGCTCACCATTCACTCTTACCTCGAGCGAAAAGTGCTCGGCGCGAACGGGTTGGACCAACGAATACGGGCCTGGATCGACGGAGTGCTCGCCCAGATCGAGGATGCGACACTGTCCGAACTGAGCACGACCATCATGTGGAATCTCGGGCAGATCGCACGAAACAACAGCGACATCAAACCTGTTGGACGCGCACGGATTCTCGACCTTCTGACCACGGTTCTGACCGAAGCCGAAGTGGTGAACGCCGATCGCACCGCGCAATTCGTGCATACCCTCGTCATGGGAATGACCACCACGTACCTCGAATCGGGAGATCGCCCGACACCCGAGGATCGTGAACACCTATCGCAATTCTGCCTGGATGGAATTACGCGCATCTGACGTCGCACTCTGCGCATCGACCTGGATCTATCGACACCGAAGAAGGAACAATCATGTGGGAATTTGCTACCGACTCCGACTTTCAAACCAAACTCGACTGGGTCGACAAGTTCGTTACCGAGGAATGCGAGCCGCTGGATGTGTTGTTTCAACATCTCGGTCAGCCCTACAACACCGACAACAAGGCCGCGCGGGCAATTCTTGCGCCGCTGAGAGACCGAGTGAAGGAACAGGGACTGTGGGCTTGCCACCTCGGACCCGAGCTGGGAGGCCAGGGGTTTGGACAGCTCAAATTGGGCCTGCTGAACGAGATTCTCGGCCGATCTATGTGGGCACCCACAGTTTTCGGCACGGCCGCTCCTGACACTGGAAACGCCGAAATTCTTGCCATGTTCGGGACGGACGAGCAGAAGTCGCGTTACTTGCAACCCCTGCTCGACGGTGACATCGTGTCGTGCTTCTCGATGACCGAGCCACAAGCCGGATCGGATCCCAAGGAATTCGTGTGCTCGGCCCGCAAAGATGGCGACGAATGGGTGATCAACGGCGACAAATGGTTCTCGTCGAATGCTCGCTACGCGGCGTTCCTGATCGTCATGGCAGTGACAGATCCAGAGGCATCACCGTACCGCCGGATGTCGATGTTCATCGTGCCCACCGAGACCCCGGGGATCGAGATCATCAGGAACGTCACGGTGATGGGTGACCGCGAGGAGCTCGACGAGGGCACCCACGCATACATCCGTTACAACGACGTCCGCCTGCCTGCTGACGCGATACTCGGTGGATCGGGCCAGGGCTTCGAGGTAGCCCAGGCACGCCTCGGCGGCGGACGTGTGCACCACGCGATGCGCACCGTGGGCAAATGCCAACGTGCGCTGGACATGATGGCCGAGCGAGCTCTTTCTCGCCGCACTCAAGGCGAAGTGCTGGCAAAAAAGCAGCTCGTGCAGCAATTCATCGCGGACTCCGCGATAGAGCTCGAGCAGTACCGACTGCTCGTGCTGAAGACGGCGTGGATCATCGACAACAAGCCGCACGGAGCGGCTCGAACTTACATCGCGATGTGCAAGGTCGCCATGGCGAAGGTCTACCACGACATCATCTACCGGGCGATCCAAATTCACGGCTCACTGGGAGTCACCACCGAAACGCCGCTGCATATCTGGTGGACCGGCGTGGTGTCACTGGGCCTTGCCGACGGGCCGACAGAGGTACACAAGGTTGCCGTCGCCAGAGGAGTTCTGGCGAATTACGAACCCACCGATGGATTGTTCCCTTCCAATCACATCCCCACCCGACTGGCAGCCGCACAGCTCAAGCATGCCGACATTCTCGAGGAGTTCGCACTCTCATGACGGACCACTTCTCACTCGAAGGAAAAGTTGCCCTCGTCACCGGCGGAAGCCGAGGACTAGGACGAGAGATGGTGCTGGCATTCGCAGCCGCGGGGGCCGACGTCGTCATCACCAGCCGCAAACTCGACGCGTGTGAAGCACTCGCACGCGAGGTGGAGGCACTAGGCCGCAAAGCGCTCCCCGTCAGCTGCCACGTAGGTCATTGGAACGAGATCGACGCGCTGGTCGAGCGGGCCTATGACGTGTTCGGCAAGGTGGATGTCCTGGTGAACAACGCCGGAATGTCCCCCGTTGCACCGTCTTCGGCCGAGACGAGCGAAGAGCTGTTCGACAAGGTCGTCGCGATCAACTTCAAGGGTCCCTTCCATCTCAGCTCCCTCGTCGGAGAGCGCATGGCCGCAGGCGACGGTGGTTCCATCATCAACATCTCCTCTTCCGGTGCATTGTTTCCTCAACCCCGATTCGGGCCGTACGCGGGCGCCAAAGCTGCACTCAACACCCTCACCGGCGTGTTTGCACGCGAGTACGGACCCAATGTCCGGGTCAACACTCTCTCTGCAGGCCCGTTTCTGACCGACATCTCGAAACACTGGGACGAGGAGAAACGGCACACCACCCGCAGCGCAGTCGGACGGCCGGGAAGACCCGAGGAAATCATCACGACTGCGCTGTATCTCGCTAGTTCGGCATCCAGTTACACCACCTCGTCGCTGATCCGCGTCGACGGCGGACTGTACTGAGTTCGAAGATCACGACTGTGAAGGCACATTGATGAAGGCCGATACCGGGCTGGTGAACCTCCGCGATCTCGGCGGGCTACCGATGGTGGGAGGGGGTACGACCCGACCAGGAGTGCTGTATCGCGGCGACGCTCCCTACCCTGGCGACCCGGATCCGGTCCAGGTCGACATATGGCCACCAGCAGCTGTCATCGACCTTCGTTCGCGGCACGAGATAGATCAGGTCGGGTATCAGTGGCCGCCCGGGCCGGTCGTTCATCACCACCCCGTCCATGATGCGGCAGCACCGGAGCGTCAAATCCCCAACACATTGCGGGAGATCTACGCGGAGATGGTGAACGAGCGAGGTCACCGAATTGCCGAGGTGCTCGCGCTCGCTGCGGGTGTAGACGGGCCCGTCTTCGTGCATTGCGCGGTCGGCAAGGATCGCACAGGTGTGGTCGTAGCCGTCCTTCTGTTGGCCGGCGGAGTCGAACCGTGGGCTGTGAGCGACGATTACTTGGCGACCGAGTCGAATCTGCCGTCGATTCGAGCGCGTCTGCGATCGAAAATGGACTCGTTGCCGCAACCCCCTACCCGAACTACAGAGCGCGCCCCGGTTGCGAGGGGTTTGTTTGCCGTCTCGCCGGAAGCGATCAGCGGGGTGGTCGATGTCGTCATGGCGTGGCCCGGTGGTCCCACTGCGTGGCTCACAGATCACGGCGCATCACGTTCGGACGTCGATGCGTGGCGTCGACGACTTGCAGGACAGAAATATTCGTAGTTTTCGGACAGGAAAGCAGAAGTAATGCGCGCAGCACGATGCGAAGTACACGGGGATCCGAAGAATATAGTCATCCGCGAACTACCGGACCCTGTCGCCGGTCCAGGACAGGTAGTGGTCGCAATAGAGGCGGCTGCAGTCAACTACCCGGATGTTCTCATCGCTGCGGACCGATACCAGGTGAGCTTTCCGACACCGTTCACCACAGGGAGCGAATTTGCTGGGAAAGTGGCTCAGATCGGTTCCGGGGTTGAGGGTCTCACCGTCGGTGACCCAGTGATGGGCTCGGCCATGGGAGGGGCATTTGCCGACCGGATAGCTGTGGCATCGACCTCGCTCACCCCCATCCCCGCGGGCCTCGACATGATTCATGCGTCGGCTTTCAACGTCACTTACCGCACTGCATATCACTCGCTTCGGACCTTCGGAGCCATGAAATCTGGCGACTGGGTAGTCGTGCTCGGTAGCGCAGGCGGGGTAGGAACGGCGTGCGTCGACGTCGCGACGCGTCTGGGCGGTCGCGTCATTGCAGTTGCATCGACGAAGGACCGAGCTGACCTGTGTAGGCCACTGGGAGCGGTGGAGACTATTGCGTACGACCATGAGAATCTCAAGGTCAGGATCAAGGAGATCACCGGCGGCGGCGCGGACGTTGTGATCGATCCGGTCGGAGGTCCGTACGCCGAGCAATCGATACGCGCATTGACCTGGGGCGGCCGCTACGTTTGCGTCGGCTTCGCACAGGGGGAGATTCCCAAGATTGCGCTCAATTTGGTACTGCTGAAAGGCGCAATCATTCGGGGTTTCGAAATCCGTACGCTGGCCGCCCACGCCCCGGAAGCGGTGAAGGAAGGTGCTGCAGAACTCAGCAGACTGGTCGGAGAGGGTATGACGCCGTACGTGTCCGAGACATTTTCTCTCGACGACGTTCCCAGTGCTCTGACGAAAGTGGCCGAACGCAAGGCGAGCGGAAAGATTGTCATCGATATGACTCGCTGAACTGTAGATACGGATATGGCCGGCAGCGTCGCTGCCGGCCATATCCGTATCAGGGTCTAGTTGCCCTTCTTGGTGAAGCGTAGTGCGCCGTCCAGACGGATCACTTCGCCGTTGAGATATGGATTCTCGCAAATCTGCTGGGCGAGAAGCGCATACTCGTCAGGGTCGCCCATCCTGGACGGGAACGGCACGGACGGGCTCCACTGGGCGTGTAGATCCTCAGGCGCAACCGCCCCGTACGCACCGGTCAGAAACACACCGGGCGCGATGGTCATGACCCTGATTCCGAGCGGGCCGAGATCGCGTGCAGCGGGAAGGGTCATCCCTACGATCCCTGCTTTGGCTGCTGCATAAGCAGATTGACCGATACTGCCGTCGAACGCCGCGATCGACGCGGTGTTGATGATCACGCCTCTCTCACCGCCCTCGAGTGGATCGGTCTTGGCGATTGCTGCTGCGGCCAAACGGGTTACGTTGAATGTGGCGTTGAGAAATACATCGACGACCCGCTTGAATTTCTCGAAGCTGTGTGGCGCACCATCACGATGTACGACGCGTCCGTCTCCCCCACCGCCGCCGTGCGCGACTACAGCGATGCGAACCGGTCCCAACGATTCCGCCTCGGCGATGGCGCCGAGAATGCTGTCCTCCGACGTGACATCGGTTTTCACATAGATCGCGCCGTTACCTATTTCTGCAGCCGACGCGGCGCCCTTCTCCTCGTCGAGATCCAACACCGCTATCGTGGCGCCTGCCTTCGCCAGCCTGCGAGCGGTGGCTCCGCCGAACCCTCCGCCTCCCCCAACAACCATTGCTACGCTGCCTTCGATGATCATCGTTCAAAGCTCCTTCTGGTTTTCGATCCAACACGAACTATGACTGTGCGGTCAGGACAATCGGTCGAGAACGGCTCCCGCAGCGCGATCACGCAAAACTTCCGGTCTGCCCATCCACGCTTGGTTTGCGGTAGCCCGGCGCAGCAACAGATGGGCCGGATGCTCCCAGGTGAACCCGATACCGCCGTGCACCTGAATGCATGCCTCGGTCACCGCGACTGCGGCGAGCGACGCCGATGCAGCGGCGAGATCCGAGGCGATCGCGGTGTCCGAGTCGTCGATTGGCAGATCCGCGCTGGACAACACCTGGTTTCTGGCGCCTTCTGCGTCGACCAGCATGTCGGCGCATCGATGTGACACAGCCTGGAACGACCCGATGAGCCGACCGAACTGCTCCCTCTGACCAGCCCAATCCACAGCCATCGCGAGGGCTCGATTGGCGATGCCGACCGAGTCCGCTGCCACAGCGGCCTGCGCTCTGAGACGAGCTCGCCGCAGCGCCGTGTCCACTTCCGGCCCCCGCGCAATGTTGTCCCCTGGCGAGCCGGTGAACGTCACCGTTCCCACCGTCGCGGTGATGTCGATCGATTCTTGACCCGAACGTTCGACATCAGCAGGTTCAACCGTCGTGAGTATTCGTTCACCAGTGTCGGCGTCGACGGCGAGGACAACGAGCACCTCGGCAACAGGCGCGCCTGCGACACGCGACACCGAGCCGGTGAGCGAGCCGTCCTTCCACGTGGGCATTCCCGCATCGGTAACCCAGCCGCCGTCGTCGATAGGAATCACGAAGGCGGCCGGGATTCCGCCGATGACTCTGCGCGCAGTGTTGTCCGCGTGCACGGCGAGCAGAACTTCGAGTGCGATCACCGTGGGCACGAGCGGCACCGGAGAAAGGAGATAGGCCGCTTCCTCGATCGCGGCCAGCAACAACCTCGCGGAGGCACCGCCTCCACCGAGAGCCTCGGGCGCCGCCAATCCCGGAAGTCCGAACTGCACCAGTTCTTGCCACACTTCGGTGTTCATCGCGGCAGGTTGTCCCGCACGGGCGAGCAATGACGGGGTGTCCACGCGAGCACCGATCGCCGCACGGAGAACCTGCCGCAGCGCCGCTTCGTCCTCCTCCGGTGCAGCGAGAGGTCGCCCGGGAACTACCGCGCGCGCACGGCGCCCCTCGCCGCGGTGAGACGGCAATCCCAGCACCGATTCTGCGATGGTGTTTCTCTGAATCTCCGAAGTTCCGGCACCGATAGTGGTTGCGCGCGACATCAGATATCCGTAACTCCATCGTCCCTTCTCGACTGCGCCGTCGGATCGATTTCCCAGCACTGCCCCGGTACCGCTGAGGCGGAGAGCAAGTCTGTGGAGTCGCTGCTCGAATTCTGACTTCACGAGCCGATTGATCGACGCGACGGCGCCGGGATCTTCCTTGCGGAGTACCGCATCGAGTGCCCGCGCGCTGTTTGTTGCGATGGTCCGCACACCAGTTTCGATCGCAGCGAGTTCCTGCCTCACCAAAGAATCTTGCGCGTAACCCTGTTCGATCGCGAGAGAGAACACCTTGTCGACGGTTCCGCGGTACCTGAACTCGTCGGCGAGAAATGCGGTGGCACGCTCGTGTCCGAGCGAGGTGCGCATGATGGACCAACCCTCACCCTCCTCGCCGACCCGATTGCTCACCGGAACTTCGACGTCGTCGAAGAAGACCTCAGCGAAGTGGTGCCCGCCCGCGGCCTCACGGAGTGGGCGCACCTCGACTCCCGCCGATTTCATCGAGATCAACAGGTACGTGATCCCTGCTGTTCCGCGCCCGGGTGGGCCCGTGCGGACGAGAGCAAAGATCCAATCCGCCTTGTCGGCCATGGTTGTCCAGATCTTCTGTCCGGTCACCCGGTACACGTCACCGTCACGGACAGCGCGAGTAGACAACGACGCGAGGTCACTTCCGGCACCGGGCTCGGAAAAGCCCTGGCACCAGAACTCGTCGGCTCGGAGGAGCGGAGGGAGGTAGCGGGCCTTCTGCTCAGCTGTTCCATGCACGATCAGCGTCGGTGCGACGATGAACGACAACGTACACGGATGTTTCGGTGCCCCTGCTGCCGTCACTTCTCGGTAGTAGTCGAGCTGGTCCTCGAGCTCCAGTTCCATTCCGCCGACTGCTGCGGGCCAACCCGGCGCTGCCAAACCCGCGTCGACGAGCTCCGATTGCCACGCAACAGCAGCTGCGAATCGTTCTCTCGACGTCGACGGTCGTGGGCGTTGCCGATAGTCGTCGAGTTTGGCGGTCAGCCTCTCCCGCCAATCACTCGACTGTGTATCGGGCATCGAGTCGGACACCGATTCCACCGGGCCACCTTTCTGAAGAATCACACGTTCAGTCGATCTTTGCGGCGCGCTGGCGTCCGAATCGAGCACCCACATCGGCGTTGTCACGTCGGAAGGTTGCCCCTGCTTCGACTTCCAGGCCGAGTGCGTGCGCAACGGAGGTTCCTGCGCCGTCTTTCAACAGACGCAGCATGCGCTGCACTGCTCCGGGATGACCGCCTGCGATTGCATGCGCGACCTCCATTGTTCGAACCATCAGCTTTTCGTGCGGCACAACTTCGTTCGCGAGGCCGATTCTCTCGGCGGTGGCCGCGTCGACAGGTTGACCACTCAGGACGATCTGTAGTGCGGCAGGGAGCCCGACCGTGCGCGGAAGCATGGCGCTTCCTCCCCACCCGTTGAGCAATCCGATCTGCGCGTGGGTGTCCACGAATTCGGCTCGATCAGAGGCGATGATGAACGAGCAGTTGACTGCGAACTCGAAACCGCCGGTGTAACAGGGCCCATTGACCGCAGCGATGATCGGCTTGGATACCGCCCGCATGACCTGTGTGGGCGTGGTTCCCTCCGTTCGCGGCGGTGGGCCGGCAAGCGCCTCAGGCAAGTCCACGCCTGCCGAGAATGACGAGCCCGCACCCGTGATCACGATGACGCGCACATCATCGTCTGCGTCCGCACGCCACAACTCCTTCTTGATGGCTTTGCGCATCGCTCGGTTGATCGCATTTCGGCGGTCCGGTCGATTGAGCGTCAGCACTGCCACATGGCCGTCTTTGGTGACGAGCAGCGGTTGCCCGTCGGCATGCTCGGATACAGCGACGCCATTGTCTGTCGTCATCGATTCAGACCCGCCCAGCCGCAGCAACACGATCGACGACGACTGTGCGCGCCAACCCGAGCAGCAGATCCTGCGCATCAGAGGAAATCTGTTGCACCAGTTCACCTGCCGCAGGAACATCATGAATGAGCCCCTGCACCAGACCGACAGTCCAGACCCCTAGCTCAGGATCGCCGTTCTGAAACACGGTTCGTCCACGGACGCCGGCCACAAGATCCTTGATGTCCTTGAATCTGCCGCCCTTGCTCAGAATCTCGATCACTTCGTCGCTGACGGTGTTCTTCGACACGCGCATCGAGTTTCGCAGCTGACGCATGATCAGCCGAGTGTCCCGCTCGGTGGACTCGACGATCAGATTCTTGATGTTGTCGTGGATGGGGCTTTCTTGCGTGCACATGAATCTGGTACCCATGTTGATTCCGTCTGCGCCGAGCGCAAGTGCCGCAGCCAGTCCGCGTCCGTCGGCAAATCCACCCGAGGCGACGAAGGGTATTTTGAGGGCGTCCGCAGCCGCTGGGATGAGCACCAATCCCGGCACATCGTCTTCACCTGGGTGCCCTGCACACTCGAAACCGTCGATGCTGACAGCGTCGACGCCGACTTTCTCTGCCTTCAACGCGTGCCACACGCTGGTGCACTTGTGAATCACCTTGAGGCCGTGCTGCTTGAAATGCTCCACGTGAACAGTCGGATCCGATCCGGCCGTTTCCACGATGCCGACACCCGAGTCGATGATCACTTGCCGAAACTCGGCAAACGGAGGCGGGTTTATGGACAACGTCAAAGTCAAGTTGACCGCAAACGGCTTGTCGGTCAGCGCTTGGCACCGGCTGATCTCTTCCGCCAGATCTTTCGGAGTCGGTTGCGTCAATGCGGTGATGATTCCAAGTCCGCCGCCGTTGGACACTGCTGCAGCCAGTTCCGCGCGCCCCACGAACATCATTCCACCCTGGACAATCGGGTGCTCTACACCGAATGTCTCGGTGAATCGCGTTTTCAGCATGATCGCTCCTCGAGGAGCCGCTGCGCTCAGGCGGCATCCGTTGTGTGACAGATCTCGAACGTTCACGCTCGATCTACTTAGATAACATAGTTGTCTATGTTGGGCATGGCAAGGATCGACGAACATCGCATCGCATGCAGCGCAAAGGCAGGCCGAAGTGCACGAAGACACGTCCACTGAGCGGCACAGACGACCACCGGGAGCCTGCGGATGCTTTACTAGGTATTCGAAGTCGCACTGGACCGAAAGGTAGGTTGAACACGTGACCGAAATATCGGAGGCCCCTGTCTTCAACCTCCTCAACGCCACCGGCCGTCCGGTTCGAACTCCCAAAACAGCCGAACTGGTCGCTGCAAAGCTTCGACGCATGATCGTCGACGGACAGCTCGTCGATGGAGATCACCTGCCTCACGAGGCCGAACTGATGGAGCACTTCTCGGTCTCACGCCCCACCTTGCGGGAGGCCGTACGAATTCTGGAGGCAGAACGACTCGTCGAAGTTCGCCGTGGATCGAGGACCGGCGCCCGTGTGTGCGTGCCGGGAGCGGAAGTAGTGGCACGCCCCGCATCCTTGCTGCTGGAGCTGTCCGGCGCGACGGTGGCAGACGTGCTGATCGCGCGCGAGTCCCTCGAGCCGGCCGCGGCGGGAATTCTCGCATTGGAGGGAACAGAAGCTGCATTCGACGAGCTGGAGCGATTCGTCGACGAAGAAATACCCGCCGCACTTGCCACCGACGAATTCGGGAGCGCCGCGGCCCGTTTCCACCTCCGGATGGTTCAACTTTCTGGGAACGCGACGCTGGCGCTCATGGCGGGCATGCTGCACGAGATCTTCGAGCGCCACACCACTTCGGTGACGCGAGAATCGACGCGCACCGACGTGGAAGCGGCTCAGGCGAATTACAAGCTCTTCGTGCGTTCTCAGCGACGTCTGATCAAGCTGCTCAGGGCACGAGACAGCGACGGCGCAATCGCCCACTGGAGGAAGCACATGGTCGTCGCGCGCTCAATGCTGGAGGGTCACCTGGACGTCAAGGTCCGCGACATCCTCGACTGAATTTCTTTCGCCGATTCGAAACTGTCGCTCCGTCCTACCCACTGTGCCCGCCTCCGAGAGATGTCGGCGGCGGGCACAGTGCGTGCGCATCTTGCTCAGCGGTTGGTACGGCCGAGATCGACGGGCAGCTGGATACCGGTGACATGTCGCGCTTCGTTCGATGCAATCCACGCGACGGCTGCGGCGATGTCCTCGGCCTGGCTCATCTGATCCGGAAGGCTACCCAAGAAGAGCAGTCCCAGATCGGGGCGGGGCTCCATGGCCTCGTGAAGTTCAGGCACCGTCAGCCCGGTCTGAACACCGTGCGGATGCACCGAATTCACCCGGATTCGGTGAATCGCAAGTTCGTTGGCAAGGGTTTTGGCCAACCCGGTTACGCCGTGTTTCGCGGCAACGTAGTCCGCAAGGAACGGCAGACCTTTCAACCCGGCCACCGAACTTGTGAACACGATCGCACCCCCGGTTCCCTGCTCGATCATGATGGGAACCGCGGCTTTGACGGTGTAGAACGCACCGTGAAGATTGTTGTCGATCGTTGCGTGCCAATGCTCCAGGTCAATTTCCCATGTCAACGCCGCTGTCGTCATCCCAGCATTCGCCACAACCACATCGAGCCGCCCCAGCTCATTGACACCGAGCTCGAGCGCCGCCTTCAGGGCATCGAAGTCCTTGGTATCGGTCACACTGGTCACGATCCGGCGATCCATAGCCTCGACGAGCCGTGCCGTCTCTGCCAGATCCTCGACTGTGGCGCCGGGGTACCCCGCGGTGGGTAGGTCCGCACAAATGTCCAGCGCAATGATGTCCGCACCTTCGGCTGCAAAGCGAACAGCCTCTGCGCGGCCTTGACCGCGTGCAGCGCCGGTGATGAATACGACTTTGCCCTCGTAACGGCGGCCGTTCGGCGCGTCCGGTACAGGGGCTTCGGGAATTTCGATTGCCATGAGGACTCCTTTGTCGATTAATATGTGAGCTCGACGATGCGTGTCGACTACACGGTGAGCTTTCCAGTCTCGAAGTATCGAGTCATAGTGGGAAGTAGTGCGCGGGAGACCAATTCGATGCGCGGTCCGGTGGCGCTGCAATGGTAGGCCCAATACGGTTTTCCGTCGGGGAGCTTGCCGATCGCCTCGGTGGAGAATCCACGCTCTTCCAGTGCCGCTGATCCGGCCACTACATCGTCGGCCCAGTATCCCAGGTGATGAATACCCGAATCCGGCGTCGGCTGCCAGATGGTCTCGGGCACCGACTGGACGATCTCGATACGGGGAGCGGTGAGTGAATACCAGGCTCGTAGGTCTATGACCACGTCGCCATCCGGAAGGCTCACGGGCAGTTCGCCTCCCATCATCTCACCCCACTCGTGCCCCAACAATGCCGATAACTCGGACATTGCCTTGTGCGGATCGTCCACGACGATCCCGATGTGAAAAAGGTCGCTTGCGTCCAGCGGTACTGCAGTGGATCCGCTCAATGTAATGCCCTTCTGGGAAGAAGAAAGTCGCGTGAGGGAGAAAGTCCCATCGACCAGACACACCCGATACTTCGATCCGGGCACGGGATCGCCCACACGACTCACCTGGTTAACCCAGTAGATCACGTCGCCGTCACGAATGTCAGCGGTTACGGGACCCACCCTGTTTACTTCAGGAGTTTGCGGGCCTGCTCGCTCGTTCCGCGCACGAGTTCGTACCGCGCTGCCAACTCTCGGTGTAGGGATCCTGTTCGCCGCAGCATCAGGACCGGCAAGAGCTTGGCAACGGGAGTCACGCGCTTCATCCTCGAAATGTCCTCCAACGCATCTTCACAGCGCCGTTGCAGTTCGACGATTATCGATCGATTTTTCATACGAGGGTCGCGCCGCATACGGATCGTCACTATGCCCGTTTCGGGCGAGCCATCTTTCGTGTCTTCGAGCGTCCAGCCGAAGCTGCGGTATGCGTCTCGGTACAGCGATTCGACATCGCACTCGATACGCACCGTCGAATACTCGTATGTTGCACAACCCGGTGGGCCGGCCGTGGCCGTTTCGCTCATGATGTGGACCCACTTTCCTGTTGGAAACTTTTCATCGCTGCTCGCGCTGTGGTGATGAGTCCATTTTGACCGAATTTGCCGACGTCCGAATCGTTCCGATGGAGCAGGTTCGGCTACTGCGTTCGTAGTACGTCAACTTCCTGCTCTGATGAGATGATCGAAGTGTGAGATCACCTTTTCGCTCGTCCATGCGGATGGGCACTCCGATGTGGACCGTGGGACCTCGCGTTCTGGAGAACACGCTCTTCGTCATCATGATCCTTGCGCTGTCGGTCGAGTTCATCCGGGTAGTCAGCGACGGAAACCCTGCCGGCGGCTGGGTATCCCTACTGCTCAGCGCCGCCGGTGTCGCATCGATTCGTACGTTCCCGCCGTTCGCGCTCGTCTGCATCTCCGCAGGTCCGATCGCGGGCGCACTCCTCGGCTGGGATCCCATCACGACCTGGAGTGTCGCCTGCTTTGCCGCACTGATCCTGGCCCTGCGTGGGTTGCCTGCCGTCCTGACCGGAGTGGTTGTCTCTGTCGCCGTGCTCACGGCTTCCGGTGTGGCGGGCGGGTCGATCGTGCCGTCGGTCAACCCAGGCGCGTCCATCGGCGCTTTTGCTGCGCTGGTGACCACTACCGCGGGAAGCTCTATTCGCGCCCATCGGAAATATTGGTTCGAGCTCGAACGTCGGACTCATGACGCCGTCTCGACGCGAGCGGCCGCTGTCGACCGTGCCATTGCCGAGGAACGCGTGAACATCGCACGCGACCTCCACGACAGCGTCGGCCACCACATCGCCGTCGTCAGCATGCATCTCGGCTCCGCCGAAGTCCATCTACCCAGCGGCGCCGATGCGGCCCGGATCGACCTGGACAAGGCTCGAGCCGGTGTGCAGGCCGTGCTTCGGGAGACGCAGCAGATCCTGACGGTGTTGCGCGTGGATGGTGAATCCGACTCCAGCGCGCCGACAGCAGACCATCACCGTATAACCGAGTTGGTGGCCACCTATCGTGCCGCAGGCATGGAGATCGAGTCCTCAGTGCCGGAGGAGGATCGTGAGATGTCCCCGAGCGCAAGCGCAGCAGCGTTCAGAATCGTGCAGGAGTCCTTGACCAATGCGCATCGCCATGGAGCCGGTGCAGTGTCATTGACAATCACCGTCCCCGACGAAGGAGAAGTCGTGATCGAGATAGTGAACGTGCGTAGCCGCAACGGATCCAGCGGTACCACCGGCGGAGGGAGAGGTCTGGTTGGCATGAGAGAACGCGCAACGTCGATCGGGGGCACGCTGGACGCAAAGGCCGAGGGCGAACTGTTTTGGGTCAGAGCCACTTTGCCGCTGGACGGCAGGCCCGCACGATGATCAGAGTGATGCTGGTCGACGATCAAGAACTCATCCGAACCGGCCTGCATACCATCGTCGATTCCCACGACGAACTCACCGTCGTCGCTGAAGCTGCCGACGGATACGCCGCCACCTCGTTGCTCGAGACCACCGAAGTCGACGTGGTCTTGATGGACATCAGAATGCCGGGTATCGACGGCGTCGAAACGACCAAACGAATACGCGCTACGCGGACGCCCGCACAACTACGAATTCTCGTGCTCACCACCTTCGATCAAGACGAGAACGTATTGGCGGCCCTCCGAGCAGGCGCGGACGGATTCCTCAGTAAAGGCGCCGGTCCCGCCGAACTCACCACCGGCATCCTTCGGGTGGCCCTCGGTGAACATGCACTATCCGCCAACGCCGTGCACGCCCTGGTCGATCACGTCACCGATGGCATGAATCGACCGGCTGATCCCGCAGTTGCCGCGCTGTTCTCCGCACTGACTCCCAGAGAGCTCGAGGTTGTCGAAGCAATCGTTCGCGGATCGAGCAATGCCGACATCGCCACCGAGATGTTCCTCTCGCCCTACACCGTCAAGACCCATGCGAACAGGGCGATGATGAAGGTAGGGGCTCACGACCGAGCACAGCTGGTGTCCTTGGCCGTGCAGGCAGGCATTCAACCCTGACGCTGCGGGGCCCGCCTGGTGTAGACCCTCAGACCGAGAATGATCGCGACACAACCGAATACCATCCCCGCGATTGCGTTGTACCTGGACGCGTCGCCGTCATAGGCGAAGGAGAGCAACGCCGTCTGCGTCATCACCAGCAGAGCGCAGCATCCCGCGAGGTTGACGAGTTTGAGAGCCTCCATCACCGGCTCATTGTTCTTCCGCGCCGAGTGCGCGCCCATGACCGATCCGATGATCTCGATGAATGCAACGGTCGCAATTGCGACGGCGACCCACTTGTCGTACCGCTGCGCTGCACCCGGAAGAAAGAAATTCGACACGCTCGTGGCCACGAAGATCGCGGACAGCCCGATGACCACTGCGCCGATCCGGCGAAATGTCTTCTCTACTGCTTCGGACGAATCAGGAGCGGCGGCGTCGATGACGGCGGTGCCGGTCCGGTCGTGATGCCGGACCGCGAGAATCTTGGACGTGGCGATACCGATACTGAAGGCTCCGTAGACCAAGAGCACGAACGAGGTCGCCTGGACAGCGAGCAGTACCTTCCACGAAGCCATCGTGACATCGACGGGAACCGAGAGCCGAGCAAAATAGATCGCGCGTTCCAGTCGTCCCCGGCGAAGGGTGTCGACCGACAATCGGCGGAGGTGTAATGCACCGTGTGCCCTGACAGCGCGACGTACAGGCGTTCGCGTGAGATAACGCCCGCCACGATCTGCGTTACTCATGACGCTCCATTGGTTGCCGTCCGATGCCCTGATCGACATTCTCTTTGGACCATGATGCCAGCCTGCGAGCAGGCCGCGACCATCCGGTCGCGGCCTGCTCGCACAGTGGACATCCCAGGACACATCCGAGGCTGATGCCGGGGCTGCCGACGCCTGCGTCGCTATTCTTCGATGTGGATTGCCAATGCAGGACAGACCGCCGCAGCCTGACGAACATCCTCCGCGAATTCGGCCGCAGGCGATTCGTCGAGCAACACCACGATTCCATCCTCGTCGCGTTGATCGAACACCTCCATCGACGCTGCTACGCATTGTCCGGCCGCAACACACTTGTCCTGGTCGACGACAACCTTCATGAACTGCTCCTTATCTGCGGTTCACCGACTCGGGCTGAGATCGGTGAGTGCGTCGACGATCTCCTGTCGACGCATCCGGGACTGTTTGGGCATGTTCCACCCAAGTATTCCGGTGACTACGCCGTTACTTCTGAACCGCGCGACAAAGCGACGAGCCGCCACGTCGCCCTCGACGATGTCGACGGCCGCACCAGCGGGAAGCAGGCCGTGTACCTGAAGTTTGGCGTCGTACTGATCTGTCCAGAAGTACGGAATCGGTGCATACGGGCCGCCGTCACCCACGATGACGCTTGCAACGGCCGCGGCTTGCTCTGTGACGTTGGTACGGTTCTCCAGCCGCAGCAGGGCACCGACATGCTCGTGATACCAGCGAGCAACGTCGCCCACGGCATAGATGTCGTCCGCAGCTCGGCAGTGCGAATCGCACACCACGCCGTTGTCCAACTGCAGACCGCTGTCGACGAGCCATTGTGTGCATGGAATGGCGCCGATCGCCACGACTACGACATCAGCAGGCAGAACTTCGCCGCCTTCGAGTTCGACACCGCTGACGCGACCGTCGTGGCCCGTCAGACCGACCACTCCGGTGCCGAGCCTCAGGTGAACGCCATTCTCGGTGTGCAGGTCGCGAAGCAACCCGGAGACGAGTGGGCCGACCTGAGCTGCCATGGGCGCCGACTGGGGTCCAGCGATTGTCACATCGAGGCCAAGAGATCTTGCTGTCGCGGCGATTTCAGAACCCAGCACGCCCTCGCCGACTACTACGAGCCGAGTTGCTGCCAACAGATCGCGGCGCAGGCGTATCGAATCGTCCATGGTGCGAAGGACATGCACTCCGCTGTAGTCCGTCTGATCGGCCAATGACCGCGCCCGAACTCCGGTAGCAATCACCAGCGCATCGGCGCTCAGTTCGCGGCCGCTGGCAGTACGGACAGTCTTTGTCGAAACATCAAGAGACACTGCCGTTTCGCCGAGAACGAACGTCGCATCGAGACCTGCGAGCAACTCGTCCGTTCGCAGAGCGGCGCGTTCGGGATCCCACGCACCGGAAAGAACTTGCTTGGACAGCGGAGGTCGATCATAGGGCGGGTGCACTTCATCGCCCAACACGGTGATCTCGCCAGCGTAATTCTTGCGCCGGAGCGCTTCGGCAGTGGTGAGTCCAGCCGCCGATGCCCCGATTACGAGGACATTGTCGGGAACAGTCATGCCGCTACCACTTCGCCGAAGACGATGCCGTGCAGCGTCATCGAAACTCTTCTCGGTGTCTTCGTCACCGTCGGTGCCGTCGCTATCGTCATCCGAGGTAACGACCGCCGTTGACGCTCAGCGTCTGTCCGGTTACGTATGCAGCGCCGTCCGATGCCAGGTACGCCACCGCGTGCGCAATGTCTTCGGGCTGACCGGCACGCTTCATCGGCATCGAGGCGGCAGCCGCCGACGGGTCCGGCAGACCTTCGCGCAGCAGCGGAGTATCGATGAATCCGGGAGGAACGGTGTTCACGGTGATTCCCTTGTCCGCAAACTCCATTGCCAAAGCCTTGGTGAGGCCGATGACCCCGCCCTTCGAGGACGCATAGTGAGCCAAAGCAGGTGCTCCGGTCTGGGCGGATGAAGATGAGATGTTGATGATGCGTCCCCAGCCGGCGTCGAGCATGTCAGGTACGAATGCCTTGGTCACCAGAAACGGACCCTTGAGATTGATCCGGATCATCCGGTCCCATTCTTCTTCGGAGAGACTGGGGAAAAGTGCATACGTCGTGACACCGGCATTGTTGACCAAAATTCCAACCGGCCCCAGCGCATCTTTGATGCGCGCTGCTGCGTCGGCTACAGAAACGGTCTCCGCCGCGTCGCCGCCTATGGCGATCGCGCGGCCGCCGGCTTCCTCGATTGCCGCCACAGTCTTCTCTGCGCCTTCGAGATTGAGATCCCACACTGCCACGGCCGCGCCCTGTGTGCCGAGTTCGAGGGCGATCGCTGCTCCGATTCCCCGTCCGCCGCCGGTGACGACTGCTGCTTTGCCTTCCAAAGACATTGCTACTCCTTGATCGTTGTTCGGGTCGAAATGCTAGGAATCGAGCGCCTCGCGGATTACTTCGCGTGCCGCAACGGCCGCTGGGAATCCGGTGTAACCCGTAGCGTGGTAAAGAACCTCGGCAATCTCTTCTTTGGTCACTCCGTTGGTGATCGCGACGCGTGCGTGGGTACGCAGTTCCGCGTCTGCCCGGAGAGCGATCAGCAACGAAATTGTCACCAGACTGCGGTCTCGTTTGGACAGTCCTTCTCGGTTCCAGATCTGCCCCCACACACTGATCAGCCCGATCTCTACCAATTCCTCGCCCAACCTTCCGTCACGGAGGTCTATGTCTCCTTCGGGAATGACACCGGGGAGGGCTTCACGCAGAGCCTGCAGACCCGCTGTGCGAAGATCGGCGTCCTGGGTCGCGAGTACATTTTCGGTTGTCACAGTGGACTCCTGGTGTCACGAGGTGTGTTGGCGATCACACGAATAGATTAGTTCAACCGTTCGGTACAAACAATACTGTCCGAGGATTGTTTTCGAGGCGACTACTAATGTCCTGCGTAAACACCTCAGGCCGGTGCGTTCTCCTGGAACGAACCGGCCCGAAGCGTAAGAGACTGTTACATATCGAACGAGGTCAAGCGCTTGCTGAACAGCCACTTTCCGTCCTGGAAGCGCAGGCTGTCCTCGTAGTGGCCGGCCAGTTGCACTCCCCATCCAAGCTCACCCCTGGTGAAAAATACGAAATCGCTGGAAGCGGTGGCCTCATGTGCACCAACCACCGTCACCACCGTGTTACCAGTCATGTGTCGCTGCGGGACTGTCGGGACAAGGTTGCCGTACGCACCTCCGATTTCCTCGGGGCCACTGAAAGTTCCGTAGCCCGCGATTTCGGAAACGCCATCGGTGGTGAACAGTGCCACCACATCCGACGTACGACCCTCGTCGAGGGCATGCGCATACGTTGCGATCGCTCCCATGACTCCTTCGACAGCCGACACGTCCGTTGCAGTGCTCGTACTCATGAATTCTCCAGTTCGGAAGAGTGGGAAATCGTACTGATTGCCCCGATTACATTCTGCAGCCGGGGCTTTCGCTCATGCCTGGTACGTGGTTGCACGCTTGACGAACAGCCAGCGGCCGTCATGGAGCCGCAGAGTGTCCTCGTACTTGCCCAGAACCTGAACTGCCCAACCGGTGTCGCTACGCTGGAAGAACGCGACATCGCTTGTAGCGGTAGCCTCGTCGTCGCTCGTGGCGGTGATCAACGTGTTCGCCACGAGATGCCGTTGCGGCGCAGCCGGAACCCACCCCTTGAACGCCTCCCGAAGCGCATCCCGGCCGGTGATGGCACCGAAACCCGGAACGTCGAGAACGCCGTCCACGGTGTACAGATCAACGATCTCCTCGGTGCGTCCTGCATCCTGCGCCTGTGTATGAGCGCCTATTGCAGCGCGCACACCAGCCGCAACCGCGACATTGGTCGATTCACTCATGTGCTCTCCAAATCTTCGATGGCCGGCCAGCAGCACCGGACAGTATTGAACCGAGGTCGGGATCCGACGCGGCACGTGACTCAAGAAAACTGATGCTTCAAGAACTTGCCCGACCAGTCCATAAGGTCGCTCGGCACGAAATACCCGGTCTCGTCGTTGATCTGGTCCCAGTTGTCTGCGACGTCCTCGATGGTCGCGGCACCGTCCTGCTTGTAGTACCCCTCGGTGGAACCGATGAACAACCGTGCGAACCGCCCCGCTCCAGCAACGTAGATTTCGCCGTTGGCAGCGCAGGTTTCATGCGCAAGGTACGCGACCATGGGTGCTACTGCCGAGGAAGGCATGTAGGGCTGACCCGGCACCGCCTCTGCGTCGTCCGGCGGTTCTGCAGCTCCGGCCATCCGAGTCATCGCCGCAGGCGCAATCAGATTGGTCGTAATGCCATGGGGCTCGCCCGCCAGCTTCATACTGCGGGTCATACCGACCAGGCCCGCCTTTGCCGTCGCATACGGCAAGTTGTTCGGAAGGCCAAGCAACCCGGTCGACGTCGTGTGAACGATCCGGCCGTATCCCTGCTCGATCATGTGCGGGAACGCCGCTTTACTGGTGTTGAACGCACCGAGTAGGTGAACGGCGATATGGCGTTCCACATTGTCGAGTGTCACCTCGGGCATACCCGCGTAGCGGACGATACCTGCATTGTTCACGACGATGTCGATACGCCCGAACTGCTCGATTGCAGAGTCGATGATAGCTGTGGCGCCCTCGGGGGACGATACATCGTTGGTGTCGGCAACTGCCTTGCCACCTGCAGCGATGATCTCGCCTACGACGGTATGTGCAGGCCCGACATCGGTTCCGTCGCCCTCGATGGAGCCTCCGAAATCGTTGACAACAACACTCGCCCCGCGAGCCCCGAGTAATTTGGCATATCCGCGACCGATTCCGCGACCCGCACCGGTCACTACAGCAACACGTCCGTCGAACCTGTGTTCTGCCATGATCAGACCGTGGCAACTGGAGTCAGCGGGCTACCCATGGTGCCCGGCAAGTTCAACGGTGGCGCGGTGAGAAGGAACCGGCTGCGCTTGTGCTCTCGCAGCCAGTCGGCCAGAGCCTGGGTGTTCCACAACTCGCCCAGCGGGATGCCGAGCTTGAAGAGACACAGGTTGTGGATAGGCAACAACGAGTGCGGCGTCTCGCCGCCATTGACGAATCCCTCGACGGCGTAGTTGTCGGAGATCAACGCAGCCATGCCAGAATCGGTGATCCACTGCAAGATCTCGGGATCCTCGGCATCGAGGTACGAGTACATGGCCTGAATCTTGGTCGGATCGGGGTTCTTCTCCCACCGTAGGATCTGATCGGCGAATCCGGTGTGGATGATGACCATGTCGCCCGACTCGACTACGACGTCGTCCTTGTCCATGATCTCTTTGAGCTTCGCGTAATTGATCGGCTGCCACTCGTTCTTGGTGTCACCGAGGTGATGAGCGATATCGATCAGTACCCCGCGCCCCTGGACACCGTGTTCCGCCATGTGTTCGAGTCCGAGATTACGGTTGAAGGACAGGCTGCCACTGCCATCACCCTTGGCGTCGTCCTTCGGCCCGACGATGTGCTCATCTGGCCGAAATCCGTTGTAGTACACGGCTTCTTCGACGCCATCTCCATCTGCATCGAACAATGCACCCTGGTGTGCGAGCGAGTCCCATTGAGTCGAGTACTGCAGCCACAGCGTGACCACGTCATCGCCCCACACGTCGATGAAGGTCGGCGCGATCTTGTCACGGGCCACGACGTTGTAGAACGTGTCCTGGTTGTGCATGAGATCTTCGGTCGGCCGCAGAATCGGCGGGTACCGGCGCTGATTGAGCGCCGAGCCACCGGGGTAGTCGAGGGGAAGGCTCAAACTGAAGGTCTCGCCAGTCTGGACTTCGCGGATGCCCTGTAGGACCTTTTCCGGAGTGAGTAGATTGATTCGGCCCAACTCGTCGTCGGCGCCGAAATCGCCCCAGTTGGAACCTGGGGGCCGCTGCTTCCACCGCTTCGTCACGGCAAACTCCTTCATTCGGTGTCAGTCTTCGTTGACTGTTGGGTGTGATGTTACTCATTTTTAGACTGGTCGGTCAATGCAATTCGCAATCGTATGTGACCCTGAACAAAGCTGAGAGCGATTGCGCCGAACGGGTTCTGACGGAAGGCCGATCAAGCGGTAACGCGATCGTCCTTGTCTCGGCGTACCAATACGAACTCGCCGAAGCCGCCCTCGACCGTCTTCGCTATCAACTGCTGCAGAGTCGGACGGCCCGTGGGATTGAGGAGTTGTTTGACGGGCTTTCCCGGAATATTCGCACCGTAGAAGTAACTCTTGTCGGTGAACGAAGAGTAGACGCTGCTCGCGTCCATCATTGCGGTCCACTCCTCTTCCGCTGCGGCGCTGGCTTCCATCACGTCGATTGCGTTGTCCCGGGCATAGATCAGCGCGTCCATGACGAAGTCGACCTGATCACCCGTGTAGCGGGGATTGTTTCCGGTCGAGCCGTGAGGACCTCCCGGAAAGAAGAAATTGGGAAAACCTGCGGCCACGGTCCCCAGAAATGTTCGTGGCCCGTCGCCCCAGTGATTTTTCAGTTCCAGGCCGTTGCGCCCGCGGATGCCGAGGCGGTTGAGGGCGCCGGTGCCAAAATCGTAACCCGTCGACCAAACGATGATGTCGAATTCTTCGACGCCGTCGACGGTTTCGATTCCAGCGGCCGTGACCCGCAGGATAGGCGTTTCCTTGAGTGACACCAACTTCACATTCGGCTGGTTGTACACCTGGAAGTAGTTCGTCACGAACGGAGGACGCTTGCCGCCGTATCCGTGATCTTTCGGAATGAGTTTTTCGGCTGTCTCCGGGTCGTCGACTGCATCGCGGATCTTGTTCGCAACGAAATCGGACCACTCTTTGTTCGCGACCGGATTGAGGGTCATGTCGATGTAGTGAGTGGTCAGCTTCTCAAAACCGGGACTGTTCCACATCTTTTCGTAGAAGGGCAGCCTGTCGACCTCTGCGTCGTCTTCGAATTTTCGGTAGTCCATCTTGTGCAGGAAGCCACTGACGGAAGCGTCGAGAGTCTCCTTGATGGACTCGTAGTTCGCTTTGAGGTCGGCCTGTTCCTCCGCCGAGATCGGTGCGTTGTTCAGTGGCGTGCACCAGTTTGCGGTGCGCTGATACACGGTGAGTGATGCCGCTTCCTTTGCCACAACGGGAATCAGCTGGACACCACTCGATCCGGTTCCGATCACCGCTACCTTCTTACCTGTGAAGTCGACGGGAGTCGACGGCCACCGACCGGTGTGGTAGCTCTCGCCCTGGAAATCCTCGCGACCCTCGACGTTCGGATAGAAGGGCACCGACAGCACGCCGGTGGCCGCTACGAGGAACCGACTGCGAACCGAGAAGCCATCTTCGGTCGTGGTGGTCCACACGCCCGAGTCCTCGTCGAAAGTCGACGAATCGACCTTCGAATCGAACCGAATGTGCTGACGGAGGTCGAATTTGTCGACTACGTAGTTGAAGTAGCGTTCGATCTCGGGCTGACCGGCGAATCGCTCGGACCACTCCCACTCGTCCCACAAGTCCTTGGAAAAGAGGTAGCCGTAGGTATAGCTCTCCGAGTCGAAACGGGCTTCCGGGTAACGGTTCCAGAACCAGGTTCCACCGACACCTGCTCCGGCTTCGAGAACTTTTACGGTGAACCCCTCTTCGAGGGCTCGGTACGTCTGGTAGATCCCGGTGACACCTGTTCCGATCACCACGACATCGGCGTCAACCGCGCTTTGATCACTCACTGCTTCGCTCACTTTTCCTCCACTGTCGGATCGGCCGCCTGCTCGGTGCGACCACTATATTTCGAACGATCAGTCGAATATACGGAAACGACAAAATTGCTCGACGGAACTTTCCGGAGCGGAAACGAGTCACCCTCGTTTCCAAGACAATTCGGACTCGGCGGATGGTTTTTGCGAACTACTTCGACGGGTCTGGGTCGAGAACCTCGCGGATCGCGGCCTCGATTGCTTCCTCGTCCGGTAGCCACACCTTCTCCAGCACCGGCGAATACGGTGCGGGGGATTGTGCGGCGGTGACGCGGACCACCGGAGCATCGAGATACCAGAATCCCTCGCGTACCGCCTTGGCCGCAATTTCGGCACCGACGCCGAACTCACCCACCGCCTGGTGCACCACCACAAGGCGATTGGTCTTTTTCAACGACGTCAAGATCGTGTCGAAATCCAGCGGGCTGATGGTACGGAGATCGATCACCTCGGTATCGATCCCCTCGGCGGCCAGACGATCGGCCACGGCAAGACATCCCTGCATCATTGCGCTGTACGACACGACGGTGACGTCCGCGCCTGGCCTCCTCACGATCGCTTTTCCGATGGGAACGATGTGGTCGTCTGCCGGCTTGGGCCCCTTCATGCCGTACAGCAGACGGTTCTCGATGAAGACAACCGGGTTCGGATCCTGAATTGCGGCGCGCAAGAGGCCATACGTGTCGGACGGCGTCGACGGCATCACCACGGTGAGGCCGGGGATGTGAGCCAGGAGGGCTTCGAGACTCTGCGAATGCTGACTTCCCGAGGACTTCCCCGCCGCGAACTGGGTGCGGACAACCATCGGCAACGACGCCGCCCCGCCCGTCATGAAGCGCAGTTTGGCTGCCTGATTCATCAGCTGGTCGAGGCACACGCCGATGAAATCGAAGTACATGAGTTCGACGACCGGCTTGTACCCGGCCATCGCTGCCCCTACCGCTGTACCCATGATCGCGCTCTCCGAGATCGGGGTGTCCCTTACTCGTCCTGGGTACTTCTCGGCCAGCCCTCGGGTGAGGCCGAAAACGTTGCCACCCTCGCCTACGTCGATTCCGGCGAGAAAGACCGATGGATCGTCATCCAGTTCGCGGGTCAATGCAGCGGTGATGGAGTGCATCGTCTTCCACACGCCCTCGGTGGGAACCGGTGGTTCCGGGATGAACGTGCGTTCGGAGATCACGTAGTCCCCCGCCGTCTCCGCAACAGGGTACTCAGCCTCGTTCGCCAATCGGACGGCCTGACCGATCGTGTCGTCGACATCGGCATGGACTGCCTCGATGCGCTCGGCCAATCCGGCGGCGCGCATACGTGCGCCGAGTACCTCGAGTGGATCGCGTAGCTTCCATTCGGCCAGCTCGTCTTCCACCCGGTAGCTCTGGGGATCACCCTCGTAGTGGCCGTGCCATCTGTAGGTGGCGGCTTCGACGATCATCGGTCCGGCACCTGCGCGAACGCGTTCGACCAGCTCGGTCTGTAGCGCCGCGACGGCGGTCACGTCGTTTCCGTCGACACTGTGGAATTCGATCCCGTACCCGGCAGCTCGGTCCTTCAGAGTTGCCCGGTGCTGATCGGCAGCCGACGAGAATTCGGCATAGCCGTTGTTCTCGCAGAAGAAGATCACCGGGAGATCCCACACGGCAGCCAGGTTCACGGATTCGTGAAAGACACCCTGCGCGACGGCACCGTCGCCGAAGAAGGCGACGACCACTGCGCCCTCCGCTTTGAGCTGCGCGGCAGTACCCGCGCCGACGGCGATCGGCATTCCGGCGCCGACGATGCCGTTGGCTCCGAAGATGCCTTTCCGGGGATCTGCGATATGCATGGACCCCCCGCGGCCTTTGCATGTGCCTGTTTCTTTGCCCATGAGCTCGGCGAACATGCCGTCGACGTCGAGGCCCTTTGCAATGCAGTGCCCGTGCCCGCGGTGCGTCGAGGTCACTACGTCACGGTCGTCGAGGGGCCAGCACGCGCCTACAGCCGAGGCTTCCTGACCGATCGACAAGTGCAGAAAGCCTGGAATCTGGTTCGTCTTGTAGAGCCGAGATGCGCGGTCCTCGAACTGTCGAATGAGCCGCATGCGGCGGTAGAGCTCAACGAGCGTGTCCGGGTGTTCCAACGCATGTGCGTCCAGTGCCGGAGTCGTTTTCGGAGCGGTTTCAATGGTGGTCATGAGCCCTCTGTCAGTCGATTTGTCGCATAGGCCGTGGCCCGCTCTTGACTAAAGATCATCTGACCATCAATATTATACCGTATGTTCGAAAAAACAAGAGTCGTCACCGGACGACCTAGCCGAAGGACGGACTCGACATGGATCTAGAGCTGCCTACCGAGACTCTCGAGCTTCAGGCGTTGTGCCGTTCGTTCGCGGAGAAGGAAATCGAGCCGCATGCGGCTTTCTGGTCGGAAGAGGAGCGATTCCCCTCCGAGGTCTTCACCAAGATGGGCGAACTGAACCTCAACGGCCTGCTGATTCCCGAGGAATACGGCGGAATGGACGTGGGCTACGTGTCCTACGTTGCGGCGATGGAGGCTATCGGCGGTGCCGATCAGTCGCTGGGAGCCGCATGGAATGCGCACTCCACAATCGGCTCGCTCCCCCTCCTGGCTTTCGGCACCGAGAAGCAGAAGCAGGACTGGCTGGTCCCACTTGCCACGGGAGCCAAGATCGGCGCGTTCGGATTGACGGAGCCGACCGCAGGTTCCGACGCCGCAGGCATTCGCACAACCGCACGCGAAGATGGTGGCGGATGGGTTGTCAACGGCGGCAAAATGTTCATCACCAACGCTGGCACAGATATCAGCATCGGTGTGACCATTCTGGCCGTCACAGGCAAGAACGACGACGGAAGCAAGCGGTACGGCACCTTCTTCGTTCCAACAGGAACCGAGGGTTACACCGTAGGTAAGTCACTCCACAAGCTCGGCTGGCACGCAATGGACACCCGAGAGCTCGTGTTCGACAATTGCTGGATACCTGCTGAGAACCTCATCGGCGAAGAAGGCAACGGTCTACGCCAGTTCCTCGACGTCCTCGACGGCGGCCGAATCAGCGTCGCAGCACTTGCGCTGTCCCTCGCACAAACAGCTCTCGAACTCGCGATCGATCATGCACGCAATCGTGAGCAGTTCGGCAGCCCGCTCACCAAGTTCCAAGCTGTGCAACACAAGATCGCCGACATGGCGACCGAGATCGAGGCTGCGCGGAGCTTGGTCTACCGAGCGGCATGGTTGGCGGACAACAAGAAACCGTTCGGACAAGCTGCCGCCATGGCCAAGGTCTACGCGTCCGAAGTTGCCAACAGAGCCGCGAGCTCTAGCCTCCAAATTCACGGTGGCTACGGCTACATCCGCGAATCCAAGATCTCACGCTTCTACGCCGACGCCAAAATCCTCGAGATCGGCGAGGGCACCAATGAAATTCAGCGAAACGTCATCGCTCGAAACGTGATCAACGCCAAACGGCGCTGATCCCCCGACGCCTGGTTCGGATCCCCACGCGGATTCTAACCGGGCGCACGGCGCTCCCTGCGCCGTAAAAGCACTCATCCCTCCATCACCGATCTGATGGAGGGATGAGTTGCTGTGAAGACCTAGCGGTCCGCGCTACCTGGCCACCCAGCCACCGTCGACGTTGACGGTGGTACCGGTGACGTAGGAACTCGCGTCACTCGCCAGAAAAACTGCGGCACCGCCGAGTTCGGAGGGTACTCCCAATCTACCGACCGGCGTCGCAGCCACGATGGTTTCCCCCCACTTGCTGTCGAGCAGCCCCGATGACAGATCGGTTCGAAAGTAACCCGGAGCAAGGGAATTGACGCGCACGCCGCGGCGGGCCCACTCGACTGCGAGAGTTTTGGTCAGCGCATCGAGACCGCCCTTGCTTGCTGCGTATGCAGCGATCCTCTCGAAACCGGTGACCGCGTGTACCGAAGTGATGTTGACGATGCTCCCCGTCTCCTGTGCGAGCATCTGGGCACCGGCCTCACGGGCACAGAAGAATGCACCGTCGAGATTGACCTTGATCACTCGCTGCCAGCCCTCGTCGGTCACTCGCTCACTTCGTGTGAAGCTAGGACTGATGCCGGCACAGTTGATAAGTACGTTCAGTTGTCCGTGATCGGCGACGATCCGGCGCACAGCATCTGCGGCGAACCCCGGTGTATCCACGGAGCCAGCGATCACAGATGTCCGGCCCGTCGAGCCGGATGGATCCAGTTCTTTCGCTACTCGTGTGAGATCGGACTCTGTTTTCGACGTCAACACCACGGTGGCGCCTGCGTCGTACAAGGCTTGCGCGATGGCCGAGCCGAGCCCCTTGCCCGCGCCGGTGACCCATGCCACCTTTCCGGTCAGGTCGAACATCGATTTTTGCATCTCTTCGGCGACATCTGTCATGGAGTTACCTCTCGCAGAGAACGTTTGAGCACTTTTCCAGAGGGTGTGCGCGGAAGGGAGCCGATGTAGACGATGCTCGACGGCACCTTGTACTTGGCGAGACGTGCACGACAGAACTCTTTGAGATCCTCGACGTCGATCGTGCTTCCGGGGCGAAGCACCACGAACGCCTTCGGAACTTCACCCCATCGGGCATCCGGTACGCCGATCACTGCCGCCTCGATGACATCTGGATTCTCGTAGAGCACCCTCTCGACCTCGGGACTCGCGATGTTCTCGCCGCCGGAGACAATCATGTCCTTTTTGCGGTCTTCGATGTACAAAAAGCCGTCACTGTCGAGTCTCCCGATGTCACCGGTGTGAAACCAGCCTCCGCGCAGAGCGGTTGCAGTGGCCTCGGGGTCGCGCCAATACCCCGACATCACCTTGGGTCCACGCACGGCGATCTCCCCCAGAGTGTCCGCGGAGACGGAGTTGCCGGAGTCGTCGAGAATCGCGATCTGAGTGTGCGCCACCGGCCTTCCCACCGAGCCCACCTTGGATCGCATGTGTGCGGCGTCGTTGATCGTGTCACCCGAGACCGTCTCGGTGAGTCCGTAGGCGTCGGCGAACCACGACTCGGGGAAGGTTCTTGCTATCCGGTCGAGTAGCGGTACCGGCATCTTCTCACCGCCGCCGGTGATGAACCGAATGGAACTGGTGTCTCGATCGGCAATGTCGGGCAGTTGGAGAATTGCGTTCATCATCGACGGCGCAAGCCAAATATTGGTCGGCTTGAGATTTTCGATCGCGTCGATGACCAGTACCGGATCGAACTTGCGCAGCAACCGAAGCCGTCCACCGACGTGCAGGGTGGCCAAGCCTGGAAGGTCCATACCGCCGACGTGATAGAGCGGACCGCACACAAGGGTGGTATCCGCTGAGGTCAAGGAGAACTCGAGAATATGCGCCAGGTTCTTGTAGATCAGGTTCTCGTGAGAAATCATCACGCCCTTGGGCCGCGCCGTCGTGCCCGACGTGTACATCAATCGCTGAAGGTCCGAGGGTTCCACATCCACCAACTCGGTACGTGCACCGAGGTGGCGGTCGACCAGATGGGAATACTTCGTCCAGGAGTCGTCTTGGGTATCCGAGAGCGTCAGCTTGTGCTTCAGAAGCGGAAGTCCGGGCGCAATGGCGTCGATCTTGTCCGCGAACTCGGCCTCTGTCACGATCGCAACTGCGTTGGCGTGATCGAGAATGAACGACCACTCGGCGTCGGACAGCCGGTAGTTCAGCGGCACTACCGCAGCACCGATTCTGTTGGCTGCAAACATTGTTTCGATGAACTCGATGTGATTGTAGAGAAGAACACCGAGTATGTCGCCACGCTGGATCCCGAGTTCGAGCAAAGCTACCGATAGCGCGTCGACCCGTGTTCGAAGTTCGGCGTGGGTGACTTCGCGATCGGTTTCGGACACCGCAACAGCGTCCGGAAATCGATCTGCGTTTCTGTCCACCACGCTCGCGAAATTGATCATCGTGTTTTCTCGCCTTCTTCGCGAATGTTCGACTTGATTTCGTTTGATGTACCGATCAGTCTAAGCATGTCAGGATCTTCATACACCCAGATCAGCATGAAAGAGCCCTGTCTCCAGACGCTTTTTCACAGTAGTCAGAAAGCGTCCGGCGTCGGCACCGTCGATGAGTCGATGGTCGTACGTCAGTGGCAGGTAGCACATCGACCTGATTCCGATCGATTCCTGCCCGTCCCGATTCGTGACGATGACAGGCCGCCGCACGATCGCACCGAAACCCAACATCGCAGCTTGCCCGCTGATCAAGATCGGGGTGTCGAACAGCGCGCCCTGACTGCCGATATTGGTGATCGTGAACGTCCCACCACTCAACCGGTCGGCCGGTAGGGTGCCTGCCCGTGCACTCTCGGCAAGCGCGGCTATCTCCCGTGCGAGCCCGCTGAGCGAGAGCGCGTCGGCATGCGGTATCACCGGAGAAAATAGTCCGCGCGGGGTGTCGACGGCGATCCCGAGTGACACACGAGCGTGATGTGTGATCGCCCGTGCGGCTTCGTCGATACTTGCATTGATGTTGGGGTGCAACGCAAGAGCGTCGATTACGGCTTTCGCTACGAACGGAAGAAATGTCAGATTCAGTCCCCACCGCCGCGCGAACACCTCCTTCGCCTCGGTACGCAGGGTCGCGACAGCTGTCATGTCGACTTCGAAGGTCTGCGTCAACTGAGCCGACTCACGAAGCGACGCGGCGGTTCTTTCAGCGGTGAGACGGCGGATCCGTGACATTTTGTGCACGGACCCCGCCGTGCGGCCATCGGTCGGATTGCCGGCGGCACTGGAAGTGGCCGGCATGGTCGAAGCCGCAGGTGCTCCCTGCGTCGCGGTAGGCACATCGCGTAGCCGGATGCCGTCCCCGCGCGGACTGATGATAGACAGGTCGACAGCCTTTTCGGCAGCTCGTCTGCGCGCAGCAGGTGTCGCCCATATTCGATCCAGAGCCCTAGGCGATGGCGTCACGGCAGTGAATATCCGCCGTCGACGACCAGTGAATGACCGGTGACCCAACGGGAGTCATCACTTGCCAGGTACGCGATCGCACCCGCAATGTCGTCCGGTGTTCCGAATCCGAGTGGGTGTTTCGCCTCTATCGCCGCCAGTGCCTCAGCGGGCAGACCTTCGTGCAGTGCCGATGGAAACGTTCCGGGGCACACGGCGTTGACCCGAATTCCTTCCTTGGCATATTCGAGCGCGGCCACGCGCGTCAGATGGACCACGGCGGCTTTGGAAGCGCAGTACGGCGCGGCATATGCCCATGCTGTCATTCCGCTGACGGACGCAACGTTGACGATGGACACTGTTGCACGCTTACGCATCGTTCTGGCGACAGCTCGTATTCCGTGAAATGTGCCGGTGCTGTTGACCGCGAACGACCGCTCCCAGTCCGCCGTCGAGAGATTGTGAATTCGTGCATTGGGCGAGACGATGCCCGCTGAGTTCACGAGGGCGTCGAGGGTACCGAATCGCTCGGCGGTCCTGGCCACGAGTGAGTCGAAGCCGTCGCCGTCGGTGACATCGAGTGCCTCGGCAACGACATTTATCTCAGCTGCACCGAGTTCGTCCGAAATCGGGCCGAGCGCCGCCGCGTTCATGTCCGCGAGGACCAGATTCGAGACCCCCTCGGAGGCAAGCCGCCTGGACACTGTGGCACCGAGCGCGCCCGCCGCCCCGGTCACGATCACCGTTTTCGACTCGAACCTCGTGCTCATTGCAGCCTCCTGGACCGGACCTCGAATGTAATTTAGAACACTCGGTATACAAAACCAAATTCGATCCGCTGTCAAGGGGCCACCACCGCCGCCAGCGCCCGGACAGCGAGGTGGTGAAACGAGAAAGGCCTGTACGGACGCGTGTCCGTACAGGCCTTCGGCCGAGATCGAATCAATAACCGCCCAGCGTCTGGATACGGCTCACTTCGGTTTCGAGAGAGATGAAATCGAAAGCACCGCCAGCGAAACCGGTGAACAAAGTTCGGCAGTACGCTTTCGACAGAGCTTCCGCATCCCAGCGGCCGTCGGTCTTCAACCATTGGTAGGTGTGGTTGTGCATGTTGAGAAATTGCAACATGCACAGGTCAGGATCGGTCTTGAGAAAGATCCCCTCGTTCATTGCGGAAATAAGAATATTTCGAACAATACCCTCGAACTCGTGCCGCCGCTTGAGCATCTGGGTGAGGTTCTCACCCGTCAAATGCTTGTAGTCGTGCTCGTACACCCAAATGTGATCCAACCGCTTGAAGATCATGTCGAGAAGCGCGTGCGAGAGCAATCGCAGCTTGACCGCAGGGGAAGTATCGACATCGGTGATCTGGTTGCCGATGTTCACCAACGGATCGAGCACGCGCTCCTGAATCTCGACGAGCAGATTCTCCTTGGACTTTATGTAGTAGTACAACGCACCTTTGGCCAAGCCGACCGCCTCGCCTATTTCGACGATGCCCGTAGCCGCATAACCGTTCTTTGCAAAAAGGCCGGCAGCCAGGTCGATGATCTCCTGGCGCTTGACCTCGTACGAGGGGCCGTGCCCGGGTGGTCGCGCCATTGGAATCCTCAGCTGGTCGGGTTACATGGTTCGACCGATGTTACTCGGGAGTTGTACCGAAACGCGCTTTGCCCAGGCCGTGGTCGAAGAACGAGTTGATCCCGACCTTCCGATCATCGGTAGCGAAGAGTCCCGCGAGAAGGTTCTTGTCCATCGCAAGGCCTGTCGCCAACGGACTGTCGGCCCCCAAGTCGATAGACTCCTTTATCGCCTGCAACGCAAATCTGGGGCCTGCGGCAAACTGAGATGCGAGCGCCTGCGCGTGAGTCACAACGTCTGCCGCCGCGACTACATGCTCGGCAACTCCGATCGACAACGCCTCGCGGGCATCGAGCCTGCGGCCCGACATGAGTATCTCTTTCGCCTTGCTGACGCCGACAAGCCGTCGCAGCCGCTGCATCCCTCCGGCGCCTGGCACTATTCCCAGCTGCACCTCGGGTAGAGCCAACACCGCGTCGTCGGCCAGTACTCGAAAGTCGGCGGCGAGTGCCAACTCCATTCCGCCACCGAGAGCCACGCCGTTAACAGCCGCAATGACCGGCATCGGCAAGGCCGCGATGTCGTTGAAGACCCGCTGCAAAGCACGGTTCCACACTGAAATCTGTTCGTATTCCATGACACTGAGCGCTTTGAGGTCCGCTCCCGCTGCGAACGCTGTGGCTCCACCGGTGATGACGACTGCCCGCACTCCCTCGTCGTCGGAAATAGCTCTCACGACCTCACCCAGTTCGATGCGTAGCGCGGTGTCGAACGCATTGAACGGTGGCCTGTCGATCCGAACGGTGGCGACTGCGTCGACCGTGTCGCTGACTACCAATTCCGGCATCGCGCCCTCCCCAAGTTTCGTCATCTTCAGCCAGATTATCTAGACTGATAGGTACACTAAACTCATGGGTTCGGGCAAGACACCCGATCGTCGACGAACAACCGGGAGCAGACTTCACATGACCGACCTCGCATCGATCGATCCGAGCACAACTGCCATAGTGACCGTCGACGTGCAGCCGACCGTACTGTCGAGATTTACCGACACGGACGCGCTGATCGGACGTATTCGCACTGCGATAGACACAGCGCGCTCGTCGGGTGCGCGCGCTAGGTTCGTCCGCGTTTTCTTGACTGCCGACGATGCTGTCACCGTATCTCCCCGCAACAAGATGTTCGGACACTTCGCCACAATGACTCCCCCGGCCGACGGCCCACAGTCACAGGTCGACTCCAGGCTCGGCGTCGCCGGCGACGACGAGGTGTTCACGAAAGTCCGCATGGGCTCGTTCTCTACGACACGACTGCACGATGACCTCCGGGCACACGGGATCGACACGATCGTCCTGGCTGGAATTGCATCCAGTGGTGCAGTCCTGTCGACCGCACGCGAAGCAGCCGATCTCGACTATCGAGTAGTTGTGTTGTCCGATTGCTGCGCCGACTTCGACCCCGAGGTCCACCGCGTGCTGACCGAAAAAGTTCTTCCCATGACGTCCGAAGTCATCGACCTTGCAGCATTCCGAGAGGCCATCTCGGCCTGAACCGCAACTGGCTTCGATGTTCCATTGTTTGTACCGACCGATTGGACTAATCTTCGGGAATGACTGAGACATCGGACACAGCCACCCGAGACCTTCCGCCGTACCCCACTCCACGAGATGGCAAGTGCCCTTTCCTCCCCTCACCGGAAATCCGGCAGTTGCACGCCGACGGCACAGCCCTGTCGAAGGCACGCATCTGGGATGACAGCACACCCTGGCTCGTCACCACACATGCAGCGCAGCGCACCATCATGTCCGATCCACGCGTCAGCGCCAACGATCACCTCCCAGGCTTTCCCATCGCCACAAGGTCGATGGCGGAGACAATCTCGGACCGCCCGAAGACCATCTTCGACACCGACGGCGCCGAGCACGCGGGACTTCGTCGACTGCTGACCAATGCGTTCACCCGTGGACGGATGGAGAAGGTCCGGCCGGGTATCCAGCAGGCAACCGACGACCTGATCGACAAGATGCTGGCCGGCCCCAACCCCACGGACCTCGTCGAAGCCATCGCCCTGCCGCTGCCATCACTGATGATCTGCGAACTACTCGGTGTTCCCTATGAGGATCACGAATTCTTCGAAGTACACGCCAAGATTGCGAACGCGCGCGACACCGAACCAGAGGAAAGCACCAAGTCGACCCGCGCCCTTGGCGGATACGTCACCCAGCTGATCCAGGATCGCATGGACGATCCTCAGGAGAATGTCGTCTCCGACCTGGCCAAGAAGGTCAAGGCAGGCGATATCGATCTGCCTGGTGCTTCGATGCTGGGAATGATTCTCCTCATTGCGGGCCATGAGACCAGTGCAAACATGATCTCCCTCGGCACCGCAGCACTACTCCAGAACCCCGAACAACTCGCCATCGTCCGAGACACCACCGACAAAAAAGTCATCGCAGGAGCCGTCGAAGAACTCCTCCGATACCTCACCATCCCCCACCTGCTCCAACGCCGAATCGCAACCGAAGACATCGAATACGAAGGCACCACCATCAAAGCAGGCGACGGAATCATCTCCCCACTACCCGCCGCCAACTTCGACCCCGTCGCCTTCCCCGAACCAGAAAAACTCGACCTCACCCGCGAAGCACGACACCACCACGCATTCGGCTGGGGCCCACACCAATGCATCGGACAACAACTCGCCAGAATCGAACTCGAAGTCGTCTACAGCACCCTCTTCAAACGCATCCCCACCCTGGCACTGGCCACCGACTTCGACAACCTCCACTTCAAGGGCGACTCGCTCGCATACGGAATCTACGAACTTCCCGTCACCTGGTAAGACCTTCGGACAGCGGTCCATGGAGCGGTCAGACAACCCTGGCCGCTCCGTTTTTCGTTCACCCCCGAAAATGTCATCAGTACTCCCCCCGCAGTACTTCCTATCGATCCCTCTGGACGATTCGCATCCGGCGCCCGCACGCCAACATAGGTAGTGCGTCACCGACCAGAGGGTGATCGACCAAGGGAGTAACCGATATGACCGACTTCTCGACCAACGACCACAACCGCTTCGCTGCGTACGAATACACCAGTCTCCGAACCGAAGCGGACCGCGAGTCCCTGTACCGCGATACCTACCGCAACTTCGGTTGGGAACTGGACGGGCGGGGGCACACAAGCCCGGGTTCGGACGCTGTCTCGTTGAAGTTCAAGCGCGACCGCGGAATCAAGAACCGGGCCGACGTCGTCGATTTACAACGCACCTGTGACAGAGCGCTCGACTCGGTCGTCAAGGCCGAGCGATCAGTATCCTCGACCGCCATCGCCGCCGCCGCGGCCCTTGGCGTTCTCGGCGCCGGGTTGTTGGCTGGATCGATCTTCGCTTTGAATGCTGATCTGACAGGTATGTCGATCATCCTCGGCGCCAACGGATTGTTTGCATGGATCGCCGGTTACTTCGCACACGGTCGGGTCTCTGCTCGGCAGTCGGCCAAGGTCTCCTCGGTGATCGAGAGCAACTACCGGATCGTCGCCGAAACCGGCGAGCGCGGTGCGGCGCTGCTGACGAACTCCACCACGTCACCCGAGCGCACGGTGACCCGATGACACTTCCCAACGAAGTTTTGATCGTCGGCGGTTCGGCATCGGGTCTCTCCACCGTCGAAGCGTTACGACGCAAGAAGTACTCAGGGAAGATCACCGTCCTGGGCGGTGAGCGTCACGCGCCTTATGATCGGCCACCGCTGTCGAAGCAAATCCTCTCTGGTGCATGGGATCCGGAGAAGGCCATCCTCAGAACCAACGAACATCTCGAGACTCTGGATACAACCTTCATCGTCGGCGACAATGCAGTGTCGCTCGATACGACGTCGCGCACCGTACGAACGGAGTCCGGGCGTGAGATCGACGCCGAAGCCATCGTAATCGCGACCGGGGCACGACCTCGCTCGCTCCCTGGACAAGACGGTTTGACGGGCGTCCACGTGCTACGCACACTAGACGATTCCATTGCCCTCCGCGCCGAACTGGCTCCAGGAATCAAGCTGGTGGTCGTGGGCGAGGGGGTCCTCGGTTGCGAAATAGCCGCAACTGCCGCGACCATGGGAGCCAACGTCACCATCGCCGGGCCGCAAGCGGTGCCGATGGCTGCGCAGGTGGGTCCGTTGGTTGGAAATCTGTTGGCAGAGTTGCATACCGAGCGTGGTGTGCATCTGCGGCTCGACACCGGAGTCGCCGGATTCGTCTCGCAGGACGGCCATGTTTCGGGAGTCGAACTGAGTACAGGCGAAGTGATCGACGCCGACGTCGTGGTGGTTGCCATCGGCGCTGTACTGGCTACTGAGTGGCTCGCTGGTAGCGGACTGACCATCGAGAATGGTGTGGTCTGCGACTCCCGGTGCCGCGCCGCCGAAGGAATCTACGCCGTGGGCGATATCGCTCGATGGAAGCACGAGAAGCTCGACACCCTTGTCCGTCTGGAAAACCGCACCAACGCAACCGAACAAGCTGCCGCAGTGGCCGCAGTCATCGTCGGCGAAGACCAACCGTACGTGCCGGTCCCCTACTTCTGGACCGACCAGTTCGACGTCAAACTCCAGGTGTACGGCTTCTTGACGAAGGGCGCCGATGTCCAGATCGTCGAAGGCGATGTTGCAGCAGGCCGTTTCGTTGCTCGCTATGAGAACTCGGGAACGGTCACGGGCATCCTCGGGTGGAACATGCCGAAGCAGGCTCGTCTGCATCGGCAGGACATCGTCGACGCCCTGAACTGACAAGTCTCGAAATGCACCGACTACCAGAGGCACCCAACAAGGAGGAACCATGAAGGTAACCATCGACCAGGAGAAGTGCGTCGCGGCAGGACAGTGTGTCGCAGCAGCTTTCGAGGTGTTCGATCAACGCGACGAGGACGGCATCGTCGTTCTGCTCACCGATAATCCGCCGGAAGACCAGGCCGAAGACGTACGGCAGGCAGCAATGGTGTGCCCAGCCCTCGCCATCCATATCGAGGAATGACAGAGATCGACAACTATCGAGGAGTAAACATGACCGACCCCACCGCCAGCGCGGACGCGATCCCGAGCTTTCCAACTCCCCGTGACGGGAAGTGTCCTTTCCTACCGCCACCCGAACTGCGTCAGCTGCACGCCGACGGCACAGCCCTGTCGAAGGCACGCATCTGGGATGACAGCACACCCTGGCTCGTCACCACACATGCAGCGCAGCGCACCATCATGTCCGATTCGCGCGTGAGCGCCAACGATCACCTCCCAGGCTTTCCTCTCGCCACCCGCTCGATGGCGGAGACGATCAACGACCGACCCAAGACGATCTTCGACTTGGACGGTCCCGAGCATGCGCAACTTCGTCGAATGCTGACCAGCTCGTTCACCCGTGGACGGATGGAGAAGGTCCGGCCGGGTATCCAGCAGGCAACCGACGAGCTGATCGACAAGATGCTGGCCGGCCCCAACCCCACCGACCTCGTCGAAGCCATCGCCCTGCCGCTGCCATCACTGATGATCTGCGAACTACTCGGTGTTCCCTATGAGGATCACGAGTTCTTCGAAAAACACTCGAGAGCTGCCGTCGACAGCAAAGCAACCCGAGAGGAGAGCGGAGCCTCGAGCATTGCTCTCATGGGCTACATCACCGAGTTGATCCAGAAAAAGATGGACGCACCGGACGAAGACGTCGTATCCGATCTCGCACAGCGCGTTCAGTCAGGTGATCTGGATCTACCGGGAGCAGCCATGCTCGGTCAGATCTTGCTCATTGCGGGCCATGAGACCAGTGCAAACATGATCTCCCTCGGCACCGCAGCACTACTCCAGAACCCCGAACAACTCGCCATCGTCCGAGACACCACCGACAAAAAAGTCATCGCAGGAGCCGTCGAAGAACTTCTCCGATACCTCACCATCCCCCACCTGCTCCAACGCCGAATCGCAACCGAAGACATCGAATACGAAGGCACCACCATCAAAGCAGGCGACGGAATCATCTCCCCACTACCCGCCGCCAACTTCGACCCCGTCGCCTTCCCCGAACCAGAAAAACTCGACCTCACCCGCGAAGCACGACACCACCACGCATTCGGCTGGGGCCCACACCAATGCATCGGACAACAACTCGCCAGAATCGAACTCGAAGTCGTCTACAGCACCCTCTTCAAACGCATCCCCACCCTGGCACTGGCCACCGACTTCGACAACCTCCACTTCAAGGAGGAGTACCTCGCGTACGGAGTCTTCGAACTTCCCGTCACCTGGTAGATCCTCGTCCTGACCACGATGGCTACTGCTGACCACGACCTGACCTACTGCACGTGCGGTAGGTCAGGTCGATCTACAGGGACGACGACCTGGGTGCCCGGTGAGACGAAGATTGTCAGTGTGCCGAAGAGATGATCGCCGGCAGAAAACCTGCACATCACAGTCCAACCCACAAACCTAACGAGGTCGACATGTCCACTGCCACTACTCATTCAGAGACCAAGCCACCAGCTACTGCTGGTATCGTGGCGGTTCTCGCATTCGCCGGGATCGTCGTCGCATTGATGCAGACACTGGTGATTCCGCTCATTCCCCAGCTTCCAGAACTTCTCGATGCGTCACCCGGCAATACCGCGTGGGCCATTACTGCGACACTGTTGGCCGGCGCAGTGGCCGTACCCGTAATGGGCCGCTTGGGTGACATGTTCGGCAAACGCCGGATGCTGTTGGTGTCCATGGCACTTCTCGTTGCGGGCTCTGTCGTAGGGGCACTCAGTGTAAGCCTCACTCCTCTCATCATCGCCCGTGCGCTTCAGGGCCTCGCAGCCGGTGTGATCCCGCTCGGCATCAGCGTGATGCGTGATGTCCTACCCAAGGAGAAGCTGGCCGGTTCGGTGGCGCTGATGAGCGCATCGCTCGGCGTCGGCGGTGCACTGGGACTTCCAGTCGCAGCGATCCTTGCCGAATATTCCAACTGGCACTTCCTCTTCTGGACCGCTGCCGTTCTCGGCGCGGCCGCAACCGCACTGATCGTCGTCGTCGTCCCGGAATCGAAGGTCCGCACCGGAGGTTCGTTCGATTTCATCGGCGCAGTGTCACTGTCCACCGGCCTCATCACCTTGCTACTTGCTATTTCGAAGGGTTCGAGCTGGGGATGGACGAACGAACTCACGCTCGGCTTGTTCATCGCTTCCGCTGTGACATTCGTATCGTGGGGATTCTGGGAGTTGCACACAACCGGGCCCCTTGTCGATCTGCGGGTTTCCGTCGGCCGTCAGGTGCTGTTCACCAACCTCGCTTCGATCGTGTTCGGATTCTCCATGTTCGCCATGACGTTGGTCTTCCCGCAGGTTCTCCAGCTTCCAGAGGCAACCGGTTACGGCCTTGGTCAGTCCATGTTGGTCGCCGGGTTGGTCATGGCTCCCTCGGGCGTGGTGATGATGCTGATCGCACCACTGTCCTCACGGATCACCCGCCTGTATGGACCTAAGACCACATTGATGGCCGGCGCCGTCGTCGTCGCCATCGGTTACGGAACCGGCGTCGTCATGATGAGTGAGGTGTGGCAGCTTGTTCTCATCTCCGTCGTCATCGGTGCCGGAACCGGACTTGCGTACGGCGCAATGCCCGCCCTGATCATGGGTGCGGTGCCTGCATCGGAGACCGGAGCAGCCAACAGCTTCAACACGCTCATGCGTTCGCTCGGAACATCGTTCGCCAGTGCTGTAGCCGGCGTGATCCTGGCACAGATGACCATGAGCATGGGCGACACATCCATTCCGTCGGAGCAGGCCTTCCACGTCACCATGGCAGTGGCTGCAGGTGCCGCGGTCATCGCCTTCGTAGTCGCGTCGTTCCTCCCGAAGCATTCACCGCAAGGCTCGACCGAGGTAGTGGCTGCTGTGCCGGAACGAGAGGCGCTCACCATCAGCTGATTCGACGCGATCTCACGCTGAAGCACCCGCCGACACTGGGCGGGTGCTTCAGCGGGTTTCCGCGTTCGGGCGTATCCACATAGTTGACTTAGTAGTACTTGCCAGATTGAATGATGGTCGCTGTCGCCTGCGAAACGAGGACACTTGCCTGCCACTACATCGTCGAAAATGGGCCCGCTGCAGGGCCTTCGCGTGGTCGAGCTCGCAGGCCTCGGTCCGGCCCCACACGCCGCAATGCTGCTCGCCGACCTGGGCGCTGATGTTGTACGGGTCGGGCGGCCGGGAACAACCACCGAACACGACCCGCTTCTGCGTGGCCGGACACTCATCGAGTGCGATCTGAAGAGCCCTGAAGGGGTAGAGGTGGTCCTGAGTCTTCTCGAACGGGCCGACGTCTTGATCGAGGGATTCCGGCCCGGCGTCACCGAGCGGCTCGGCCTCGGCCCTGAGGACGTTCATGCCCGAAACGCAGGTGTGATCTACGCGCGCATGACGGGCTGGGGACAAGAGGGGCCATGGGCTCTCGTTGCCGGCCATGACATCAACTACACCTCGGTCACCGGGACACTGCATGCAATCGGCAGACAAGGTGAGCGCCCGGTGCCTCCGCTGAACCTCGTCGGCGATTTCGGCGGCGGTTCCATGTTCCTGGTATTCGGCATCCTGGCTGGGCTGTACGAGCGTCGGACTTCAGGGCTCGGACAGGTAGTCGACGCAGCCATGGTCGACGGGGTTGCTGCTCTGTCACACATGGTGTGGAGCTACCGAGGAACTGATCGGTGGTCGGACGAACGCGGAGTCAACCGCCTGGACGGCGGCACACCGTTCTACGACACTTACGAGACCGCCGACGGCAAATACATGGCCGTCGGCGCCCTGGAACCACAGTTCTACCGCCAACTGCTGTCCGGTCTGGGTCTCGACGCCGCCGCTCTGCCCGATCAACAAGATCGTTCGGGCTGGGCCGAGCTGCGCAACACGTTCACCGAGGTATTTCTCACCAGAACTCGGGACGAGTGGGCTGCAATGTTCGACGGCACCGACGCCTGCGTTTCGCCGGTGCTGACCTTCGCCGAAGCTCCCGCGCAAGCACACCTCGCAGCGCGAGAGACTCTGGTCGACATCGATGGGGTCACTCAACATCGCCCCGCTCCCCGGTTTTCCCGCACCCCGAACGCAATGCCCGTCCCACCCCCATCGAGCGTGACGGATCCTGCGACGATCTGGAGGTGAGCGGAGGGCAGCTACTACGGCCGCAGTAGCTCGAACGCCTACGGACAGAGGATGACTCGACCCGACTGTGCGGGAAACATTCGACAGTATCCATTCGACACACAGGATACGGAGAGGTCCCCATGTCTGCAGCACTCTTTTGCCCATCCTCCAGGTCACCCTTACACACCCCCGAAGATGCCGAACCGTCAGCGCAGACGCCTACACACAAACGACTGCTGGCAGCGTCACCGGGTGCGCTGGCCGCAGCAACCGCCACGTCGATTGCGTTGCTGGGCTGGGCACTCGAGCAACCTGTCCTAGGCATAGTGGCAGGCGTCGGCGCAGTCGCGCTGTCCAGCGTTGCGTCCCTTCTGATCTGAGCGACTACCGGTGGGCACCTACTGCCTGCGCAGTATCCGAATATCATCTTCCTGCGCGATGATTAGGCGTTACCGTCGGGCCACCATGAGATGTGCGCCCCAGAGGTCGGCTGGAGTATCCAGGCTCGACTACGACGGGTCGTCACACAACACACGTTGTGGCGAAGCAGGTTCGCTGGTTCTGAGATATGCGGAGCAGGCGGATCTCGACGAAACGGCTTCTCATGCGACTGACAACACAAGGTCCCCTGGTTATGCTCACTACCGCCCTGACCCTCGCTCTGTGCGCGGGCACCCCGCTACTCACGAGCTCGGCAGCGGCCACACCGGTGCAATCGGATCAACCACACTGGTCCTATGAGGACCCGGACGGCCCCGCCGACTGGGCAGGTCTGTCTCCGACGTTCGGAGAATGCTCCACCGGGCAGAACCAATCTCCCATCGATCTGCCCGACGTCGTGCCGGACGGAGGTGACGATGTCGGTGTCGCGACAGAGGCGGTAAGGGGACCTGTCACCGACACGGGACATACGACGCAAGTCTCCCCGCAGGTGGGTGGGACTCGCATCGACTACGAGGGCAACAGCTACCAACTCCAGCAACTACATGTCCACAGCCCATCCGAGCACACCATCGACGGCAAGAGTTTCGATGCCGAAATACACTTCGTTCACGCGAACGCGGCCGGCAAATTGTTGGTACTCGGCATCTTCGCCGACAAGGGCTTACCCGCGGATGGACTGCAGCCCTTCGTCGATGCGATCGCGGCTGATGCAGAGACCGTTGTCGATCTCGATCTCGATGCGGTCCTTCCGGATTCGCTCGATCACTACGCGTACGAGGGCAGTCTCACCACACCACCGTGCACCGAGAATGTGCAGTGGATTGTTTTGTCGACCCCGATCTCGATGTCGGATCGGCAGTTGGATGTACTTGCAGAGGACCACCTGGAAAATTCACGCCCGACAATGCCACTGGGCAATCGCATCGTTACCGGAGGCGTGGGGTCGTCTCGATAATCAGCTCACATCACCGGCCCCGTCCCGGTCATCGGGATCATCGCCGAGACCATCACCGAGCGGTATCTAGGGTGAGACAAGCGTTCCGTGTCGAATTTTCATCCGAAAGAGGTTTTGACAGTGAGGCCCACCGAATCGATCGCGATCGAAGAACTTGTCGCCAAGCAGGAGATCGCCGATGTGCTGTATTCCTACGCTCGAGGTCTCGACCGAATGGACCGAGCACTGGCGGACCGCGTGTGGCATGCCGATGGAACGGCAGACTACGGACCGGGATTTCGCGGGACGGGAACGCAATTCCTCGACTTCGTGTGGACCTACCACCTCACGTTGAATGCCCACTCCCATCTTGTGAGCAACACCCTCATCTCGGTCGATCTGGGCGCCTCCTCAGCGACTAGTGAAGCCTACGTGTCTGTTTGGTTACGGTCGACTCCGTCCGGAGGCACAGTTACCGACATCCATCACCGCGGCCGGTACGTTGATCGCTGGTCGCGCCGAGACGGACGGTGGGCAATCGATCACCGGATCTACTTGGCGGACATGATGAACGAGACGACCAATGCGGAGGGCCCCGAGACATGGGGACTCAGAAACGCCGACGATCCTTCATACCTAGTCCTCTGAGTCGGTAGGCGCTCGAATTTCAAGTCCCCGCAGATCACCTCAAGACCAACACGCTGCCCCGAGGGAGAACTATGTCTGTCAGAAGTTTGAACCATGCTGTACTTTTCGTTTCCGACGTCAGACGAAGCGTCGATTTCTACTGCGAAACGCTAGGTTTCGACAAACTACCCGCAGACTTCCCAGGCGGTGCGTTTTTGAGGGGGTCCGGTTCAGCAAACGAACACGACCTGGGTCTGTTCCAAGCCCGCGCGCCTCGGGCCGCGGATGGCGCAGTAGGCATCTACCACCTGGCCTGGGAGGTGGAAACTCTGGAGGAACTTGCGCGAGCACGCGAGCGTTTGAGTGCGGCCGGTGCGCTGACAGGAGCTGCGAACCACGCTGGGACTAAGGCGCTGTACGGCCGCGACCCCGACGGTATCGAATTCGAAGTCACCTGGCTGGTGCCGGACGACCTGCTCGAAAACGAACTCGTCCCCGGCATCGAATTCACCAGGCCACTCGACATCGCAGCCGAAATTGAACGCTACGGTGCAACTACGTCCGGCGGTCCGCGATCGGACCGCGAGCTGATGGCGCGGGTGATGGCCAGGCTTGCCCAAAGCCAGTCCTGACGCCGTTCCGATACCGGCGTCAGCCGCACAGGCGTTCAGAGCGAAGCTGCTTCGTCTCTGGACCGCGCCAGGACCTGCCGACTCCCTTCGAGCACGCGTCGCGCGCGCTCATGTGATGAAATACCGTCGACCTTCAGAGTGCGCGAGGGGACTTCTGCGCTGACAGTGATGTCCCGTGGCAGGAGCGACAGCACCCTCTCCAAAGGCAATTCGCCTGTCCCGGGGATGGCCCTCTGGTAGATCGCTTCCTCCATATAGGCAGCGAGCCCGTCGAACCCGGTCGGGCCGTCACTGACTTGGCAATACCCGAACAGCGCCGGATCGACCTGTGCAATATCGTCCGGGCCTTCACCTGCGCGAGCGAGATGCAGGGTGTCGACCATGATCGTCAAATTGGGTTGCGCCAGCGCTCCGACCAGTTCGACTGCACTTGCCAGTGTCGGAACATGCGAGAGCGGCGTGAATTCGATCAAGACTCCGACATCTGCTTGCGCCGCGAGCCTGCAGAACTCGCCCAGAAGGTCCTGAATACGGTTGGGATCTCTCGGTGCATTCTCGTCGGGCTCGAACGCACACGTGTTTGCGAGCGGCGACCCGAGTTCCACCAACAGGGCCAACTGGCGTTCTAGGCCACCGAGCCCGGCGTCGGCGTTGAGCAGGAAGCCATCGCCCATGCTGATGCGCAGATCTAGGTCGGTAATCCGTGCACGAACGTCACGGCGCGCCTCTCGGTCGAGCATGTCCGGGTGGTTGACGGACAGGCAGACCGAGGCAGCGCCACCCGCGGCGGCAGCGTCCACGAACACAGCGACCGGGTCCTCGTACAGACTGAGGTGCTCCAAGCCGATGGGGTGGGCATTCGCGTTGTTCGTTGATACTCGTGTCATCGTGTGTCCAGTTCCGTAGGAAGCCGGTTCGAGGACCGGAAACCCGGACGGTAAGCCCTGCCGTCCCGCGGAACCACGGCTCATCTTGTTCAGTGGGAGAACACGGTTCAGCAGTGATCCTTGGTTCGGTCGAAGAACCCTGGGTTCCCTGCCAACCGAACGCAGAACAAGGGCACCTTACACAGTACGACAGCCGATGTCAGCAAAAAGTTGGATTCGAGAAATTGATCTCATCTTTCCAAACCTTGTACTACTGAGCGGAATTCAGCCTACAAATCATTGCTCTCGACCAATCGGTACATTAATTTTCAGTGCTACCCGACCTTCGGGCGATGGAGAACCCACCGAGATTCGAGGTACGCCGTATGTTCAAAGAATTCGTGGTGTCTGGCGATTCACACATCATCGAGCCGGCCGATCTTTTCAAGACGAGACTGCCTGTACACCTACGTGACCGCGCACTGTGGGAGGAGGAGTTCACTCTCGACGAACCGATCGTTCCCGGCGGGCACACGGAGTTCAAAAAGCTCCACACGATCGGCTTCGACGGTTGGACGATCTCGAAGTATCGGCAACTCGGCGGCGAGACGCCCGACGGCGAACCCGAGCACATCGTTCGCGACATGAACATCGACGGCGTCGATGCTTCGGTGATGTTCCCCAATTTGTCCCTCTTCGTCCTCTTCACGGACGACCACGAACTGTCGATGGCTCACTGCAGGGTCTACAACGACTGGATCGTCGAGACGTACTTGCCGTACAGCAAGCGATTGCGACCGACGGCGGCGATCCCCCTCACCGACATTGCCGACGCGGTCAAAGAAATCGAACGCTGCGCCCGGATGGGAATTCAGGCCCTGTTGCTTCCCGAGATCCCACCTTTGCCCTACTGGGTCAAGGATTACGACCCGGTCTGGGCCGCAGCACAAGCCCACGGACTTCCTGTTTTCTTCCACGTCGCCACGGGTGGCGTCAGCGTCAAGGAGAACGTGTCGGAGACCGCGACGACTGTCCGAGGGTTGATGACAGCTATGAACATGGGCAAGGGGCAGCTGACCGACGACATGGTTGCCGGACGCACCATGGGAGGCGGAAACACCGCGTCGGCGAGTCCCCAGGAGATTATTGCTTCCCTCATCGGCGGCGGAGTGTGCGAACGCTTCCCCGACCTTCATTTCAGCCTCGTCGAGTTCGGCGCAGGGTGGCTGGTGTCGTACATGGGGATGATGGAGAAGTCGTGGCGGACCGGTATTGGGCAGGACGCCGATTGGTGGCTCGGGTTCTGGGACGACTCGCGGGGCCCGAAGGACCAACCTGCCATGGGTCGATTGTTCGCTATCAATGCGAAGTGGCCGCTTCCCCTCAGTCCGACCGACTACTTGCAGCGTCAGATTCACGTTCAGTTCGCCGACGATCCGACGGCGGTGAAGGCACGCCACATCACCGGCATCTCGACAATCATCTGGGGCAACGACTACCCGCATGCAGAGGGAACGTTCCGTGGCAGCGAGGACTGCGTGGCGTTCAATTTCGAGGGAGTGAACGACGAAGATCGCGCAGCGATCCTGGGCGGCACCCTGGCCGATATCGTTCATTTCGACAAATCCAAGAAGTTGGTAGAGGCACCGACGACAGTCTGACGCGACGCGACTCACCGCCCCGGCGTGAGCCAGGGCGGTGAAGACGCACGTCACTCGGCTAGAGTTGGTCGGAGAACCTCGATCACGCTGCCTCCCTATAGAATCGAACAACAATGTCTGAGATTTTCGTGCGTCCGGACGTTCGCGAATTCCTCGCGAACTTGGAGTCGTCACCGATACCACTCTTCACCACAGAGCTTCTTGCGATGATCCGAACTCTGCCACCCGAGGCGATGGCCGGATCTGATCTGCCAGTAGGTCAGATGGAGGTCATTCGCGATTCGGTGGCTCGTGGACCGGACGGTGACATTGCTCTGCGCCTGTTCGACACTCGGACTGGACGGGGACCCGGTCCCGCCGTCGTGTTCTTCCATGGAGGCGGTTTCGTCGTGGGAAGTATCGACACCCATGCGTCGTTGGCGGCCGAGGTTTCACGGTCACTCGACCTTCCCGTCGTCTCGGTCGAATACCGCCTGGCTCCGGAGTATCCGTGGCCGGCCGCACCCGACGACGCCGAAGCCGCCGTCCGCTGGATAGCAGACGGCAATGTCGACGGTCTCGACGTCACCGACCTGATTCTGTTCGGGGACAGCGCAGGTGGAACGTTGTCCATCGTCACGTCCATGGCCTTGCGTGATCGGCCCGCGGCAGTCAAGGTCGGCGCACAAATTGTGATGTACCCGGCGACAGATCCGCAGGCACTCTATCCGTCGAAAACTGCATTCGCAGACGGGTTCGGGCTTCAATCCTCGAACATGGCCATGTACGAGGAGCACTACGCCTCGGACCCGACGCACTGGCGTGCGTCTCCACTTCGCGGACCACAGGTCGACATGCCCGCGACGCTGGTGGTCACGGCCGAGCTGGACCCGCTACGTGACGAGGGACGTGAGTACGCGGCCAAATGCATCCTCGCGGGTGTGAGAACGACCTACTCGGAGATTCCCTCGACGATCCACGGATTCGCGACGTACCGGCAAGCAATTCCCTCTGCGCGAGACGATCTCCGTGACGTGTTGAACATCGCCAGGGCGATGCTCGCGGAAGTCATCTGACTTTACGCATTGCCTCTTCGAGTCTGGTCAATTCGATCAGAATCGCCGTTGGGTCACCCAACGGGACGAGTTTTTCGCCTACCTCCAGCAGTGTTCTTTGCGCATTCCGGAAAGTCCGCAGGCCGGATCGCGTTGGCTCGACGACATACTCGTCGCTTCGGGAGCCGCCGAGCCTTCGCGTGACCAACCCGGAAGCGACCAAGCCCGCCACAATGCTGGTGATGCTCGTGCGGTGTCTGTCCAGCCCAACCGAAAGCGAGCGATACGACACCGGTGCACGACAACACACCCCTTCCAGCACCTCGTAACCGGCCCAACTGAGCCGATGGCACGCTAGAGCGTCATCGAGCGTGGTACGCATCCGGTTGGAAATTCGAACGAGCGTTGCGGCAACCTCGACCTCGGCCACGAATGACGCTGTTGCGACGGGCCCCTGCTCGTCGATGGTCGAGTCTGTACTCATCGCCCTTCGGTCCGATCTTTCTCAGTACTGAATGTATGAACCCGGACCGAAGAACGGTCGGACCTGATACCTGTCAGCTGGCATTACCACCAAGTCGTCCGTCTGATTGGGCTCGACCGATTCATACGGATGACGCTCCGCTGCAACGGAATCGGCAGATCCGCCCTCATCCGAGATTTTACCCGTCACGGGGTCGTCACGTCTTGTTCGCAGCGAGGTCGAGAGCTATGTCGGTGATCAAGTCCTCCTGACCACCGACCAGTCCCCGTTCGCCTACTGCCAAAAGGATTGCACGCGTGTCGAGCCCGTACTGCACGGCGGCCGACTCTGCGTGCCGCAAGAAGCTGGAGTACACCCCCGCATAGCCGAGCGTCAACGTCTCTCGATCCACCTGAACCGGACGGTCCTGCAGCGGGCGCACGATGTCGTCGGCCGCGTCCTGCAAGCCGAACAGGTCACAGCCGTGCTTCCAGTTGTTGAGATCGGCAACCGCGACGAAGGGCTCGATAGGGCAGTTGCCTGCTCCAGCACCGTGACCGGCCAACGACGCATCGACTCTCGTCACACCCTCCTCGACTGCCACAACTGAATTCGCGACTGACAACGAAAGGTTCTGGTGAGCGTGGATCCCGATCTGGGTCGACGTGTCGAGCACATCGCGGTATGCGCGCACCCGGTCTCTGACTCCGTTCATGGTCAGGCGCCCACCGGAGTCCGTGACGTAGACACAATGTGCTCCATACGATTCCATTTTCTTTGCCTGCTCGGCCAACTGTGGCGGTTCAGCGAGATGCGACATCATCAGGAAGCCCGAGACGTCCATGCCGAGCTCACGTGCCTTGCCGATGTGTTGGGCTGACACGTCGGCCTCTGTGCAGTGGGTGGCAACCCTGACCGAGGTGACACCCATCGCGAACGCTCGTTCGAGTTCTTTCACGGTTCCAACGCCGGGAAGAAGCAACGTGGTGAGCTTGGCCCTGTGTACGACCTCGGCAGCCGCCTCGATCCATTCCCAATCGGTGTTGCTCCCCGGACCGTACGTCAGACTGTGACCGGCCAACCCGTCGCCATGTGTGACCTCGATGGCGTCGACGCCTGCTGTGTCCAATGCACTGGCGACACGTGCGACGTTCGCGGGGGTGATGCGATGACGCATCGCGTGCATACCGTCTCGTAGCGTCACGTCCTGTATGTACAGAGCGGCACCATCGGCGGCAGTGGGCCGAGAAATCTGATCGGTCATCGTGCTGCCTCCAAGGACTGATTCGCTGCGATCTTCTCGGCGACCTGGAGTGCAGCCGAGGTCATGATGTCGAGGTTGCCCGCGTAAGCGGGGAGATAATGGGCGGCGCCTTCGACTTCGAGGAAGACAGTGACCTTCCACAGTCCTGGCCCCTTCTCGACCCCGCCGGTGAGGGTTGCCACGGACTCCGAATCGTCGAGTTGGGTGAACTGGACTTCCTGCTTCAGCCGGTACCCGGGAACGTAGGCGGACACCTTCGCGACCATCTCGACAACCGACGCTCGGATAGCCTCCCGATCGGGGTTCGACACCAGGGCCAGAACTGTGTCGCGCATGATCAGCGGCGGTTCAGCTGGGTTCAGCACGATAATCGCTTTGCCTTGTTCGGCCCCGCCCACCTCCTTGATGGCCTCCGAGGTGGTCTCGGTGAACTCGTCGATATTCGCGCGAGTCCCCGGGCCCGCTGACTTGGACGCAATCGAGGCTACGATCTCTGCGTAGTGCACAGGAGTCACCGCCGAGATCGCTGCGACAATCGGGATCGTTGCCTGGCCCCCGCACGTAACCATATTCATGTTCGGCGCGTCGAGATGCGCATCGAGGTTGACGGCAGGCACCACGTAGGGACCGAGGGCAGCCGGAGTCAGGTCGATGAGACGCTTGTTGAATGGTCGCAATGCTTCGGCGTTGGACACGTGAGCCTGGGCAGACGTCGAGTCGAAAATGATGTCGATCTCAGCAAACTCCGGATGTTCGATCAAGCCTTGCACACCGGAATCGACGGTACTGATCCCCATGCGACGTGCTCGCGCAAGCCCATCCGATGCGGGATCGATCCCGACGAGGACAGCAATTTCCAGATTCTGCGCCACCCGCTTCAGCTTGATCACCAGGTCGGTACCTATGTTGCCGGATCCGATGACCGCGACCTTCGTACGACTCATATTGTCTTACCTTCGATTCGGAATTCGGATGCGCGCATGCGACACGACCGCCCGCCCACGTGGCCGACCGAACAACGCACTCGCCTTTTCCGAGACGCTATAAGCAGTCGAGGCCGTGAAATAGCGTCTGTCCCGTAAGCCGGGACAGATTCGACGGAATTCCTTGCCCAGGAGGTGCTTACTCTTTCGCTGCCGCCGATACCGATCGCGGGGTTCAATGGGTTATGCCGCCATCGCCCTCGGGACGCCGATCAAAGGCGAGAATAATGTTCGACCGACAGGCTCGTATTCTCCGTCAGTACGTGGCGTGGACCTCGATCCTCTACGCACTGGGCGTCGCTGCCGTCGTATGGCCAGGCTCGAGATTCATCACTGACACGATTGTAGGAGGGCTCGCCGCAGTCGCCCTCGGCATCGGAGCTCTTGTACTGCTGCACCGATCCGACCCCAGTTCCGGACGATTCGCCGCGGCCACTGCGATGGCAATGGCAGCGACCCCGGCTGCGATGGCCTTCAACGAAACACTCGTAGCACAGGTCATGACTACGATCGCGGCGCTCCTGCTGGCCATGTATCTGGCGGCATTCAACCCATTCCCCCGCGGACCGATATTGGTTATCGCGTTCACCTGCGCCGTGATCGGTGCGTTGATCGTCGCCCCGGCGCAGTTGTCGTGGATCACGTACGTCGCGCTGGCCGCGAGTATTCTGCTTTCCGCGCAGATGTACGGGTCGTTGATGAATGCGCTGATCTACTCGGCCAGCACGGACCCATTGACCGGCCTGCTGAACCGGGCGGGGCTGGAGTTGGCGACCATTCGAGCGCTCGCAAGATGCAGGACAGCTCAACCAGTCCCGGTCAGCCTGGGAATTCTCGACGTGGACCGACTCAAGGACGTCAACGACACTCTGGGGCACGACGCCGGTGATGTGCTGCTGATGCAGCTCGGATTGCACCTGCGGGGTTCGTTTCCCCCGGGTACCGTCATCGCGCGAATCGGTGGCGACGAGTTCGTCGTGTTCTGCGTACAGGTCGACCAGAAAAAGCTGTTCGGACTGTTGACAGCTGTCGCCGCGAAGTCGCCCACCACGTTCACGTTCGGAATCTGTACCACTCTCTCCACGTCGGTTCACTGGCCCGACATGTATCGACAGGCCGATACTTCTCTTTACCAGGCCAAACGACAACGACCGTGACCTGACCCCGACAGTCGAGGTGCCGAACTGTAAGCACGCCACTTCGGCGGCGCGCTGCTCATCACTCGAGGTTGATTCAGGCACCCTTGATCTCGGTCTACTCGAACAACGCCGCTAACGAGCGGAACTGACGGACGCATTCCACAATCCGACTATGGCGTCGATCAGATCGTCCGCAAACGCGCGCCACTCGTTCGCTTCGTCTCTATCGGGCCCGGGCGACGTCCGCTCTCGCTCCGCGCTCATGTGAACCATGAGGTGCCGCGCCATGTCGGCTCGTGAACGCTGAACCGTCTCGGGCAGTTCCGAGACACACTCTCGCAGCCCACGCAGCGTTGCCCGCAACGTCGGCGATGACAGCGCGATCGTGGACAGCGCCTGGCGCAGTGAGGGTTCGGTCATCACCTGCGCGCTGAATCGTGCGTACGAGGTCTCGACACCCTGCATTTCGAGATGGTGAATGTAGGGACGAACCAGACATCCGACCCACTCGCGAATGTCACTGGAGCCGTCCGTCTCCTTCAGCAGTTCGACGCGGTAGCGCTCAATCGCGTCGTTGTGCTTCTCGAAGATTGCTGCAACCAAGTCCTGCTTGGTGCCGAAGTGATACCCCACCGCAGACGTGTTCCGCTGACCTGCAGCTTCAGCGACTTGGCGATTCGACACGGCGTACACGCCGTATTCAGCGAAGAGCAACTCAGCAGCCTTCAAGATCCGATCCCGCGTCTCCGCGGGCCGTACGGCAGGAATGCCCGGGCCCGTTGTGGTCAAGTCGTCTTCACCTCTCTCCTAGCGGCGAAGAGCTCCCGACTGGGGTAATCCCTGTCACAGAGTCGCCGTCGACATTGACGAATCAAGTCACGTGACTTAATAATTTAAATCAATCGATTTAGCCACTTTAGCAAAGCTTTAACTTTTCTCACACGGAGGCAGAATGTCGACATCGACGACAGGTGTTGTCGGGGCGAAACCCGGCAACACCACCATCATCGTGGCGGTGCTCGCGTTCGCGGGGATCGTCGTAGCGCTTATGCAAACCCTTGTCATCCCGCTGATACCGCAGCTACCGACGCTCCTGAACACCTCAGCTGCCAACACAGCCTGGGTGGTGACTGCAACGCTGCTGGCCGGCGCCGTAGCAGTGCCGGTGATGGGCCGACTCGGCGACATGTTCGGCAAGCGCCGATTGCTTCTCGTCGGACTCGGCCTCCTCGTACTCGGCTCGGTTATCGGCGCGCTCAGCAGCAGTGTCGTCCCGCTGATCGTCGGACGCTCGTTCCAGGGCCTGGCCGCAGGCGTAATTCCCCTCGGAATCAGCGTTATGCGCGACGTCCTACCCACCGAGAAGCTCGCCGGATCAGTCGCCATGATGAGCGCATCTCTCGGCGTCGGTGGCGCTTTGGGCTTGCCCGCGGCAGCACTCATCGCCGAGTACGCCGACTGGCACTTCTTGTTCTGGACATCGGCAGCCCTGGGTGTCGTCGTGATCGGGCTCGTTCTCGCGTCCGTACCCGAATCCGATGTACGCGCAGGCGGCAGTTTCGACTTCCTCGGCGCACTGTCCCTCTCGACGGGTTTGATCACGCTGTTGCTCGCAATATCGAAAGGTTCGACCTGGGGCTGGACCAGCGCTCTCACCATCGCCATGTTGGTTGTCTCACTGGCCGCGTTCGCGTTCTGGGCTTGGTGGGAGTTGCACACAGCCCTCCCGCTGGTCGACATTCGTGTCACCATCGGTCGTCAGGTCCTCTTCACCAACCTCGCATCGATCTCGATCGGTTTTGCGCTGTTCGCAATGAGTTTGGTGTTCCCGCAGGTTCTACAACTTCCAGGTTCGACGGGCTACGGCTTGGGGCAGTCCATCCTCGCCGCCGGCCTTGTGATGGCACCATCCGGAGTGATCATGATGCTGGTGGCACCGTTGTCGGCGCGGATCACCACCTCGAAAGGCCCCAAGACAACACTCATGGCAGGTGCACTTGTCATCGCTGCGGGTTATCTGATCGGAGTCTTTACGCTGAGCGCTGTCTGGCTGCTCGTCCTGATCTCGATCGTCATCGGAGCCGGCATCGGACTTGCATACGGCGCAATGCCTGCCCTGATCATGGGCGCGGTACCCCCGTCCGAAACCGGAGCCGCCAATAGTTTCAACACGTTGATGCGATCCCTCGGAACGTCGTTCGCGAGCGCGGTGGCCGGAGTGATTCTCGCGCAGATGACGATTTCGGCCGGCGGAGTATCTGTCCCGTCCGAGGCTGCGTTCCATGTCACGATGGCCGTCGCCGCCGGAGCTGCGGTCCTGGCGTTCGTCCTGGCCGCGTTTATTCCGCGATTCAAGGGCTCACCCTCCACCGCCGTGAATACCAGTACTGCACCAAGCGAACCCACACCTGCCCGACACTGACTCGCAGCGATCGGCCACCGTAGTACCGACAGAACACTCTCACGCGGGCGCGCCCCAGTTGCCAAGCACCATGGCGGCTGGGGCGCGGCTGCGTCCGTGACGTCGGCGAACATGGGGCGTCTATCGCATGACCTGCATCAGACCTAAACTAGTTGACACGGCAATAAGGTGCCGTAGGCTTAAGTAGTTGCCGCGGCAACTACTTATCCCGTCCGTGTGGCACCCTCCCTCGCCACGCGAGTCGGGTCGCTGTGATGCGGGTAGGCGAACGTTGCACACGCCTTCCCCCGACGAGAGGTTTCACGCATGACGAAAATTGCGATCATTTATTACTCTGCAACCGGCCACGGAACCACGATGGCGAACAGGCTTGCCGACGCGGCCACCGCTGCGGGGGCCGAGGTTCGCGTGCGGCACATAACCGAAACCCGCGACCCGAGCACGTTCGCCGAAAACCCGGCGTGGTCGGCAAATTACGAAGCGACGAAGGATCTCCCTGCCGCTTCTGGTGACGATATCGTCTGGGCAGACGGTGTCATCCTCGGATCGCCGACTCGTTTCGGCAGTACGGCCGGACCCTTCCAGAACTTCATGGACTCGCTCGGTGGGTACTGGGCCAAAGGCGAACTTGCGAACAAGGCGTACGCGGCATACACCTCGAGTCAGACGGCACACGGCGGCCAGGAGACGACACTAATCGGCCTCTACACCTCGCTGATGCACTTTGGAGGCGTCCTGGTTCCGCCCGGATACACCGACGGCCTGAAGTTTGCGGATGGCAACCCCTACGGTGTGAGTCACGTCACCGGAGGCGACAACCAGAACGAGCTCGAAGACGCGACCAACGCGGCCCTAGAGCATATGGCTACCCGCGTCGTCACGATCGCGACCGCACTGGCCAAGTAAGCACGTCTCCGTATCTCGTGGCGCATCCGAGAACAGGCTCGTTCGGCAGCACACCGAATTCGGCACAGGGGCTCGACTCGCGCGCTTGCTGCGTGCGGCCACGGCGGTGACGATCCGAATACGCCGTTCTTGCGTACCTTCGTCGGCCGGAGGCGAGGCACCGCCCTGAGGGTGGGCCTCGCCTCCGAAGGAGAAGCTCTGACCACCGCATCACCTGCTGCGGAGGTCGGAGACTCATAGCCCGGCGAGCGCGCAGAGCCTGAGATGGCGAAACCCATCTCGGATTCACCGAAATCCGTACACGCTGTCGCCTAGGTTGCAACCATTGCGTGGGAGCACCGCCACCGGGCGGGCGTGCAAGTCGAGGAGGCGACTCGCTGAGTGTGACAAACCATGGAGAACTCGCTGTCGCCGACACGGTGGGGATCCTGGGTCAGGACTGGGTCCATCCAGACCGGACGAGCGCCGGGTACGGCTGGCGTGGTGTCTATCTCTCGACGCAGGACGAGCAGCCCTACGAAGCCCGATTCGACGCAGCACGCACACATCTGATCGTTCTACATCTGAGTGGCCCTGCTACGGTCGCGCACGGAGGCGGACGACACGTCGAGCGCCGAACTATTCCGGCAGGCGGCTTCTTCGTCCATCCCGCAGGACACGAACTGACGGTCGGGCTCGAATCACGCTTACGTACAACTCATGCGAACCTCGACCACGCGGTACTGGAGGAGGTCGCCGGCGGCAACTCGCTGGAACTGACTGCCCGACTCGGTGTGCGCGACCCGATGATCGAACAGCTTCTCCTGGCGATGGACGCCGCCCTCCAGCGCTGGCAACCCTCGGCCCGCACCTACGTCGATCATCTGACGTCGATGCTTGCGGCACACCTCGTCCACCACTACGACGCTGCGCGCACTACCGAGCACCCGCCGAGTCCGGTGCCACTCGGAGACAACCAGCTGGACGACGTCATCGACGAGATGAAAACTCGCCTCGCGGAACCGATTCCACTCGCGGATCTCGCCTCGGTCGCCTCCCTGAGCACCAGTCAGCTGACCCGCCGTTTCAAGGTTGCGACAGGGCTGACTCCTCACCGCTATCTGATGCGGCTGCGAGTCGAACACGCAGCGCACGAACTGCGCACCACCGTGCACCCCATCGCAGACATCGCACTGTCCTGCGGATTTTCTCATCAAGAGCACTTGACTCGAACGATGCGGGCGCAGTTGGGCGCCACACCCGGTGAAGTCCGACGCTCGCACTGATTCGACACCGGCGCGGCCACAATAGTGTCAGCATGCGTTTTCGGTGCAGTGAGACGCGCGAATGGTGCAGGAACGGAAGTAACCGGCGGCCAACAATGAAGTGCAACGTGATCCACGCAACACATTGGAGATTGCCGATGAGAACCTTCACCTATACGTCCACGCCCGCACGTGTGCTGTTCGGCAGTGGAACTGCCGGTGAAGTGGCCGGCGAAGTCGGACGCTTGAACCGCAGCAGGGTACTTCTGGTCACCGGGTCGCGGGCGAATGCCACCGCCGACACCATCAAGGAGGCTTTGGGAAGCCTTATCGTTGCCCACTTCGACGAGGCGGCGATGCACACACCCACCGAGATCACCCTGCGCGCAGTCGAACTCGCCGCGAGCCATGATGTCGACTGCGTCGTAGCAATCGGCGGCGGCACCACCACGGGGTTGGCCAAAGCCTTGGCACACCGCGCTGGGTACGACCAAATAATAGTTCCGACAACCTATTCCGGCTCGGAGGTGACCCCCGTACTCGGGGAGACCACCGACGGCGTGAAAACAACTCGCTCTTCAGCGAGCATCCTGCCCGAGACTGTGATCTACGATGTCGACGCGACGCTGGGTCTGCCGCGGGGGCTGACCGTGACCAGCGCAATCAACGCGATGGCGCACGCAGTGGAGGCCCTTTACTCGGCTGATTCCAACCCAGTGACGGACAATATGGCATTGGACGCCATTGCTGCGATCGCGAGATCGCTGCCCATCGCGGCCGAGGATCCCGAAAACCGGGATGCCCGCGCCGACCTCCTGCAGGGAGCATGGCTCGCGGGTCAATGCCTCGCAGCGGTAGGAATGGGTCTCCATCACAAGTTGTGCCACACCCTCGGAGGCAGTTTCGGTCTCCCGCACTCCCCCACCCACACGGTCATCCTTCCGCACGCGATGGCATACAACGCGGCGGTCGTCCCCGAAGTGATGAGCCGAATAGCAGGCGCAATGCGGGTTCCCGACGCACCGGCCGGGGTCTTCGATCTCGTTGCATCCCTCGGCGGCCCCACCGCTCTTGCCGACCTCGGATTCTTGCGCAACGACATCGACGAGGCCGCCCGATCGGCGACGACAACACCATATCCAAACCCCCGAAACGTCACCACCGACGGAATCCACGAACTTCTGACTGCAGCTTTCTTCGGGAAGCGCCCCGGTGGCGGCGCTGCGTTTCCGCGGGCAGAGCTCGACCACACTGCAGCCGAGGTGGTCGAGAGCTTCGACAACACGGCGGACACACGCCTGCGAGACCTACTCGGTGACCTCGTCCGCCATGCGCACACTTTCGTGACGGACAACGACGTCACCGAAGACGAATGGCGATACGCCATCGATTTCCTCACCGCGACCGGACAGATCTGTAGCGACACCCGGCAGGAGTTCATCTTGCTGTCCGACACGCTGGGTATCTCGACCACGGTGGACATCCTCACCAACTCCCGGGCAACCAGTCAGACCCCGTCTGCGGTTCTCGGACCGTTCTACGTGGAGGGGCCACCCGAAACGGACGGCGGCAGCGATATCGCCGACGGTCTGCCGGGTACGCCGTTGTGGGTCGATCTGAGTGTGACCGACCCTGCAGGCATCCCCGTTGCCGGCGCTGTGATCGACGTGTGGCAATCCAACAAGGATGGGTTCTACGACGTTCAACTTCCAGACTTGGAGGGGCCGGCGCTTCGTGCGCGCTTTCACTCCGATGACGCTGGGCGTCTTACGTTCTGGACGATTCTTCCGCACGAATACCCGATCCCGGATGATGGCCCCGTCGGAGCCATGCTCGCTGCGGCAGGACGTCACCCTTACCGCGCGCCACACGTACACTTCATGATCACCGCACCGGGCTACCGAAAACTGATCACACAACTTTTCCCCTCGGACGGCTCGTATCTCACCTCCGACACCGTGTTCGGCGTCAAGGAAAGCCTTATCGTCGACTTCTCCGAGCACACGGGCCCTACCCCCGATGGCAGACAGGTCCCAGGCTCCTGGCGTCGCCTCGACTTCGACTTCCACCTCGCCCCCGAATCCTGACCCCACCTCGAACCGGATCCGAATCCGGACCCGACGACCTTCGGAGACAACCATGACCACTCCCGATTACGACACCGATGTTCTGATCATCGGTAGCGGACCCGCCGGCGGCGCTGCTGCCCTGATGTTGGCCACCTACGGGATCGACACCGTGTTGGTCAGTAAGTACGGCTGGGTCGCCAACACTCCTCGTGCGCACATCACCAACCAACGGACGCTCGAGGTCCTCCGCGATCTCGGCGTGGACGACGAGGCGCTCGCACTCGGCAGTCCGCAGGACATCATCGGCGACACGGTCCTCTGTACCTCTCTGGCAGGCGAGGAGATCGGTCGGATTTCGGCGTGGGGCAGTGGCGATGCCCAGCTCTCGGAGTACGCACAGGCCAGTCCGTGTCCCGTGATCGATCTTCCTCAGACGTACATGGAACCCATTCTGATCAGTAACGCTGCCAAGCGCGGGGCAACGTGCAGATTCGACACCGAGTTCGTCAGCCTGACGCAGGACGCGGACGGCGTCACCGCAACGCTGCGCGATCGCCTTCGTGGTGACGAATACACACTCCGCGCCCGCTATCTCATCGGCGCAGACGGCGCGAGAAGCCTTGTTGCCGAGCAGATAGGTCTCCCCATCGCCGGCCGAAGCGGCGTAGGCGGCAGCATGAACATCTGCTTCACCGCCGACCTGTCGCAGTACGCTGCACACCGGCCGAGCGTCCTCTACTGGGCTATGCGTCCCGGCGCACATATGGGCGGAATCGGAATGGGCCTCATTCGAATGGTTCGTCCCTGGAACGAGTGGTTGCTTACTTGGGGGTACGACATCGACGACGAACCGCCCGTACTCGACGAGGACCAAGCCCGCACGATTGTGCATGATCTTTTGGGTGACGACAGCATCGAAGTGAAGATCGACTCGACCTCGTTGTGGACTGTCAACCACAGTTACGCCACCGAATTCGGCGCCGGCCGCGTGTTCTGCGCCGGCGACGCGGTGCACAGGCATCCACCATCCAACGGACTCGGCTCGAACACCTCGATCCAGGACTCGTTCAACCTCGCTTGGAAGCTGGCAGCGGTGATCCGAGGGTTCGCAGCCCCAGCCTTGCTCGACACCTACACCGACGAACGCGCCCCCGTCGGCAAACAGATCGTGGACCGCGCAAACCTCAGCCGCACTCAGTTCGGCCCGATTTTCGAGGCCCTCGGCATTTCGGGCGGAACCGACGACGAGGGAATCGTCGCCGGCTTGGCAGCGTGCCGTGCCGGAGACGCTGAAGGCGCGCGGAGACGTCGAGCCCTGGAGGAAGCGATCGCGCTGAAGAACTACGAGTTCAATGCACACGGGGTCGAGCTCAACCAACGCTACGAATCGTCGGCAGTTCTGGTCGACAGCAGCTGCCCAGCAGAATCCTGGACACGCGATCGCGAACTGCATCACCAACCAACCACACGTCCCGGTGCCAAAATTCCGCACGCGTGGCTCGTCGATGGCGGCGGTCATCGCATCTCGACGCTCGACCTCGTGGGACGTGGGCAGTTCAGCGTCGTCACAGGACTGTCCGGTGGGTTGTGGGTGCAGGCAGTCGACGCGGTCGGTAAACGGTCGGTTCTACCACTTCGTGTGGTCCGAATCGGAACCGACGATGCGCGTGATGCGTACGGCCACTGGGCTCGATTGCGCGAGATCGATGAAGACGGAGTGATTCTCGTACGCCCCGACGGGGTAGTCGCCTGGCGCTCCGCACGTGGTCCCGACGATGAAGAGACCGCCGTCACGGACCTCACCACCGCGCTGAGCGCTGTCCTGGGTCAGACCGTGGCAACCGACGCCGTGACGACGTAGGACGGAGACAGCGGTTCAGGTCACGCGCGCTGCCGGTCACGCGGCGTCGCAACCAGACAACCGGTCCAGTAGTCGTACTACATGACCGTCCGCCGGTGACCTCGGAGACCGTCCCGGTCATGTAGGACGACAGGTCGGATGCGTAGAACAGCGCCACCGACGCCACCTCGCGAGGATCACCTGCACGCTGCATCGGGATCTCCGACATCTTCTGATCCCACGCCTTCTGCGGCATCGCCTCGGTCATCGCGGTCTTGATCAGACCAGGCTGAATGACATTGACCCGGACACCAAGGTGTGCAACCTCTTTCGCGGCCGCTTTCGAGAGTCCGACAATTCCGGCTTTCGCAGCCGAGTAGTTGCTCTGACCGACGAAACCCACCTTCGCCGAGATCGAGGACAGGTTGATGATCGACCCGCCGCCGTTCTCACGCATGACACCGGCCGCACTCCGCGTGCCGTTCCAGCACCCCTTCAGATGCACGTCGATGACCTGATCGAACTGATCTTCGGCCATCTGCCGCATCGTCGCGTCACGAGTGATGCCTGCGTTGTTGACCATGATGTCGATCGAACCGAATGCAGACACCCAGCCTCCACCAACGCCTGTATGTCCTCCGCCGATGCCACGTTGCATCGAACGCCGACCGCGTCGGTAGGCAGCGCGTCAGCAGCCTCCCTGGCCTTCGCTTCGTCGACGTCACCGATGACGATCTTCGCGCCATTCTCCGCGAACAGCGTCGCGATCGCCAGGCCGATGCCCTGGGCTCCGCCCGTGATGACCGCTGTAGTTCCTGAAATCATGAAAAGTCCGTCTCCGTAGCTAGGTGAACAAGCGTCAGCGCGTGAGCGCCGCATCCAAAGCTGAGCTGTCGAATGCTGCGCTCTGCACGGCGACCCCGCTGCGCAAGAGAGCATCGGGGTCCTGCCCGGCTTCGACCAGCAACGCTCGCGTGTGCTGCCCGAGCGCAGGAACGTCACCCATCGGCGCTTCGAAATCTTCGAAGGTGCTCGGAGGCAGGAGAGCTTGCGCCGTGGCATGTTCGGTGTTCACGGTGCGCCACCGATCACGCTCGACGAGTTGAGGGTGTTCGACGACCCGGGCCATCTGTTTGACCTGTGCTGCGGGTATCCCGGCTGCGGCCAACTTCGAGTCGAGGTCTTCGGTGGTGAACGCCGCAGTGCTCGCGGCGACGACCGCGTCGCACTCCCCTCGGTTCTGCACCCGTAAAACGTTGGTGGCAAAACGCGGATCGTCCGCCATCTCAGGGAGATCGAGGACGTCAGTTACCAAAGTCCGCCATCCGCGGTCGTTCTGCATGCCGATCAAAATTTGGCCGTCGCGCGTCGGATACCGGTCGTACGGAGCAATTGAAATTTGGCTGACGCCCATGCGAGGCGGCTGCACCTCTGTGTACATCTGGGTATACATGGCGTCTCCCAGCCACTCCACGGTCGAGTCGAGCATCGAGTTGTCTATTGTGGCGCCCTCCCCTGTTCTTCCGCGCCGCAGCAGCGCAGCCAGAACCGATTGAGCGCAGTACATTCCGGTCGCGATGTCGGCGGTGGGGATGCCTGTCTTGGCGGGTTCGTCGGGGGTGCCGGTGATGGAGATCAAGCCGGATTCGGCCTGAATCAACATGTCGTAGGACTTGCGGTCGCGCATGGGCCCACCGTTACCGAAGCCGGACATGTTCACGACGACCAATTCGGGCCGAGCTGCCCGCAACTCATCTGAACCGAAACCGAGTCGTGCGACGGCGCCCGGCGCGAGGTTCTGGATGAACACGTCTGCGGCGGCGATCAATTCGTGGACCACCGCACGTCCCCGCGGAGACTTGAGATCGACTGCGAGAGACTCCTTGCCGCGGTGAGCCAGACGAAGTGAGCGGCCGTACCATGGACGGCATGGTCGTATCCCCGTGCCAGATCCCCTCCATCGGTCCGCTCGATCTTGATCACTCGCGCACCGAGGTCGGCGAGGTTTCTGGTTGCGAGTGGCGCGGCGACGGCCTGCTCGATCGCGACGACTGCGACACCGTCGAGTGGTGCGTTCACTTGCTGCGCTTCTGCTGCGCGCGGATCAGCCCGCCGCCGACGATCAAGCGCTGAATTTCGCTGGTACCTTCGTACAAGCGCAGCAGACGAACATCACGGTAGATGCGCTCGACGGGAACCTCACGCATATAGCCCGCACCACCGTGGATCTGGACAGCGAGATCGGCAACCTTGCCCACCATTTCGGTGCAGAAAAGTTTGACAGCAGACGGTGCGATGCGGCGGTCGGTCTGCTCCACCCATGCCCTCGCAGCCTCGCGGACCATCGCCCGCCCCGCCATCACCCCCACCTGCTGGTCGGCGATCATCGCCTGAACCAACTGGAAATTGCCGATCGGCTCTCCGGCTTGCGTCGACGCTGCAGCGTAGGACACCGATTCGTCGAGCGCCCGCTGCGCCTGACCGACAGCCAGCGCCGCGATATGCACCCGACCGCGTGCCAACGAGGTCATCGCTGCCTTGTATCCGATGTCCCCGTTGCCACCGACGAGGGACTCGGCGTCGACATTCACGTTGGTGAACGTCACGTCCGCAGTTCCGGAACCCTGCTGGCCCATCTTCGCGTCCTTCACCCCGGTTTCGATGCCCGGAGTGTCGGCGGGAGCGAGGAATACCGCGATACCGTTGCCGCTCTCCGGTTTCGGATCCAGCTTGGCGAAGACGACGAACACGTCGGCAATCGGAGCATTGGTGATGTAGCGCTTGTTGCCGTTGATGACCCAACCCGTACCGTCGACCTTGGCAGTGGTCTTGAGTCCAGCGGGATTGGATCCGGCACCGTCCTCGGTCAGCGCGAATGAGGCGACGATGTCACCTGCCGCCATGCCCGGTAGCCACTTCGCTTTCTGCTCCTCGGTACCGAAACCAACGAGAACCTGCCCGGCGATACCGTTGTTGGTACCGAACATCGAACGCAGAGCCAACGAGGTGTAGCCGAGCTCCATGGCGACTTCGACATCCTGGATGAGGTTGAGACCGAGCCCGCCCCATTCCTGAGGAATCGCGAAACCGAACAATCCCATCTCTGCGGATTGCGTCCGCACATCCGACGGGATTGCGTCGTTGTTCATGATCTCGAGTTCGCGCGGCACGACACGCGACCGAACGAAGTGCGAGATCTGCTTCAAAACGTCGGCGAAGACGTCATCGGGTACATCGGGATTCAGCATGCTCATAGCCCGAGTATCACGGCATCCATTACATTCAGTCCAATACTTGATCGGTAGTTCTGTATTGCAGAATCAGTATGAATGGGAGCCGCCGTCTCATGGCATCTGCGCCGAACAACTGGCGAGTGTTCGAGGCACCGGTCTCGGGCGGGCCCCAGGGCGCACGACACGGCACGATGACCGTGTTCCTCGCCGGTCCAGCGACGCTGCCGTCAGACGACGACGTGCTGGAAGCAATCGCGGGCAGTGTATTTCGTATGGAGACCTACGGTCGGCCTGCTCTGCTGAAACTTCTCAACAACACACTTGCCACGTACAACTTGGCCTCGACCGCTCGAATGCTCGCCCTCGCCGATCAGCTCGGGATGCCCGCGGGCACTCTCCTCGACGTGATCGGAGTGTCCACTGGGCAAAGCTGGATGGGCGACAACATCGTCGACGTCCAGTACGACCTGTTACTCGAGGATGTGGCCCTCCTGCGCGGTGAAGTCGACTCTCTCCCCGCCGGACTGGACGACATCGAAGCCTCTATCCTGCGGGCACGCACGATCCTTGGAAGACTTGACGGGCGGAGCTGAGTAGAGAACGAGACGAGTCTCGTCAACAGAAGCTGACAGCGTGCCGCCGTCCGGGGGGCGCGAGATCCGGTGACAACCGCAGCCCGGCAGGTCGTCGACGCGACGCGTTTTCGATCCCGATCGATGGGTTATCGGGGGGTCGCACCAACAGTTCGAACCGCTCCGAAGCAGTCAGCCCACCCCAGATTCCGTAGGGCTCGAAGTTTTCGAGTGCAAAAGAGCGACACCTGTCTACTACTGGACAAGTTGCACAGTGAAGTTTTGCCGCGTTCTCGATCCGTCTCAACGCCGCACCGCGAACTCCACGCGGCGGGTAGAAGATCGAAATCGATTCCGTGCGGCACCGAGCGTCGAGCTGCCATTCCCACTCCGAGCTTTGAGGAGCGGGGAGCCTGGGTGGAGGGAAAGAGTTACGCATGGGTCAACTTTCGAAGTGAGCTCTCCGGGGTGATTGCCGGCCCCGGAGGAGAATACGGTCAACCGTCGAGAATGTCTTTATGTTTCAGCGCGTTCAGGCCCCGGAAACACTTCGCCCGCGAAGAGTTTTCGGGCGGTCCGGATCACCGCAGCGCGGCGTACGTCGACCTCACCTGATGTCGCCGATTCCACTTCGACGTCGACATCGAAAAAACCGGTCGGGTGCTCGATTCGCACTACGCCGCCATCACTAGTGCGGGTCACTCGTTCCGCTACCGACCCCCCAAGGCGGGCGGCTGTTCCCACGGTGAGCGCGCCGAGAACGCCGATGGCGGTGTGGCACCGGACCGGGATGAAGGTCCTGGTCGCGATACTGCCATCGTTGTCAGGTTCGGACACGAGCGTCATTTTCGGAACGGTCGCTTCGGATACGTCGCCGAGCCCCATCAACTTGGCGGCCTGCGCCCGGATGATCGCGACACGTTCGGCGAGTTCGGCGTTGCCCTCGAGATCCGACGGGCTCTCGTGCCCGCTTACTCCGACATCGGTCGCGGCCAGAACCACTGTGGGCATTCCGTTGTCGATACACGTCACGTCGACACCATCGACGATATCGATCACGTTCCCGGTCGGAAGGAGCTTCCCGCAACTCGACCCTGCTGTGTCGGAGAACTCGATGCGTACCGCGGCTGCCGTGCCGGGGACACCGTCGATACGACTTGTTCCCGAATAGTCGACGTCTCCCGACGGAGTAGGAAACGTAGAAGCGGCGTAGCTGTCGGAGTTGAGCATCTTGATTCGTACTGTGGTCTGGTGTTCGCCGGTGGAGACGAGTCCTCGTTCGACGGCGAACTGCCCTACCCCGGCGAGTAGGTTGCCGCAGTTCTGCGCCGAGCTGACCGTGGCCGTGTCGACGCCGACCTGAAGGAACAGATAATCGACGTCCGCCCGTGGATCATCGGACACCCTGACTATCGCCACCTTGCTGGTCAGCGGGTGTCCCCCGCCGATACCGTCGATCTGACGGGCGTCCGGCGAGCCCATGATTCGTAGAAGCAGACGGTCACGTTCGATCGTATCGGCAGGGAAGTCCTCGGCCAGAAAAAACGCACCTTTCGATGTTCCGCCGCGCATCCAGGTGCACTGGATTCCACCGGTCATGCGTCACCCCGTTGTTCCCGATCGAATTCCTGCTGGGTCAGGTATCGGACCCCCAGATCAGCGAGAACCGGCCGCAGACCATACCGATCGAGACCGAGTTGCCCGCCTCGAAAGGCCTGCCGTGCGGCTTCTTCCTTGTCGAGACGAGCACGCGACGATTCGACCGTTGCAGCCGCGCTGCGACGAGGCACGATGACCACACCATCGTCGTCGGCCACCACCACGTCCCCTGGATTCACCGTAACCTGCCCCAACACGATCGGGACGTTGACCGACCCTGCGGTGGACTTGACCGTCCCCTGGGCCGATACAGCCCGGGACCACACCGGAAAGTCCATCTCGTTGAGCTCGGTGAGGTCGCGAACGCCTGCCGCGGTCACAAGTCCGCGAACACCTCGTACCTGCAGCGCCGTCGCGAACAGCTCGCCGAACATGCCGTCGGTCGACGGTGAATTGGTCGCGACCACTAAAATGTCACCAACAGTGCATTGTTCGATGGCCGCGTGAATCATCAGGTTGTCGCCCGGCCACGAGTGGACGGTGACTGCGTTGCCTGCAATCCGGGCGCCCGACTGGATCGGCCGAAACTCCGGACCAGGCAGGCCGGTTCGCCCCTGCGCTTCGTGGACGGTGGCCGTCCCGAACTGCGCCAGTGCGTCGACGACCTCGAGTGGCGTGCGCACCGGGTCGGTGACGATGACCGAGCTCATGCCAGAACCCCGGCGACCTCGGGGTAATACCGCACGTAGGCTTCTCCCAAGGTGTCGGTGGTGAAACCGAGATTAGGGCCGGCATTGCGCTTGAGCTGCACACCGCGCCTGCGCGCGAGGTCGGTGTAGTAGGTCCACATGTGCTCCTGCGCGACAAGGCTTTCCATCGCCTTGCGTTTCTGCGGGAACACCTCGGTGATATCGAGAAGGACGTTGGGCTTGAAGTCGCTCTGTTCGGGCTGATGTGGCTCGAAGAAGAAGACCGGCGGCGCCCCGAGGGCCTCACCCTCGGCGGGATATCCGATTGCTTGAGCGAGGATCCGAGCATCGAGAGCCATTCTCGCCGCGACAGGGTGGTCCGCGTTGTACGGGTCGGTCAGCGGATGTGTCAGCACTACAGTCGGTTTGACATCACGGTAGACGTGAACCAGCTTGTCGACGATCTCGGGAGACTGCAGTAGAGGGTAGTCGCCCGCGTCGAAGAACTCGATTTCCGCGCCCAGAGCTGTTGCAGCGGCTTCCGCCTCGCCGCGACGAATCGCTTTGATCTCCTCCAAAGTCTTTCCATCGCGCCACGCACGCGCCGACTCTCCGCGTTCTCCGTAGCTGAGACACACCACCTTGGCTCGTTCACCACGGGCCGTGGCGGCCGCGATTGCGCCACCCGCACGCCACACGAAGTCTCCGGCGTGGGCACTGATCACCAGCAGGGCTGGTGTGACATTTGCTGACACTGGTTTCACCTAACGACGAAGTTCCGGCCACGAACGCGACCGCTGCTCCATCAGTAATCCACATCACCGTCGAGATTGTCAACAATTTTGGACACAGAAAGATTGACTGAACTGTTGACGAAATGGCCACAGCGTGGTTAACGTATGTCCCCACCAGGTGACCTGAGTCACCACCCAACCAACATCCCCGGGAGCTCCATGACCTCGTACGAAGAACTCGATGCGCCGTCGGCCTCGAGTTCCTCGCGTGTCGCTCCAGTGAAGGATGTGCCGGATCTACCGCGCTGCGGCAACCTCGCGAAGAGCAGTAATCACGCTCCGCAAATGTGCGCGCATGGCAGCCTCGGCTGCGTCGGAGTCGCGGGCGCAGACGGCATCGATGATGGCAACATGCTCGGGCAGCGACACCGACATGCGTCCAGGATGCATCGCCAGCTTGAACTGATGGCGGACGAGTTGCCCGCGCAGCCGCTCCAAGATCTCGTCTGCGGATCGCTGGGCGCTTATCTCACGAATACGTCGGTGCAGCAACTGATTCTGACGCGAGTATCCAAAGACGTCGCCTGCTGCGGCGGATTCGGCGATAGCTCGGCGAAGATCGGTGAACTCGGCAATGTCGGCGTCGGTGACATTGCGAGCGGCCCGGGCGGCACACAACCCTTCGACGACCATGCGAACCTCGGTGATCTCGACTGCCTCATCGAGCGACACCGACCGAACCCGCGCGCCCCGATTGGCTACACGTTCGATCAAGCCTTGAGCGCCGAGCTCTTGCAAAGCAGCGCGAACAGCGCTCCGGCTGGCATGGAATTGCATGCACAGATCAGCCTCGACCATTCGTTGATTGGGTGCGAAGTCACCGCCGAGAATCGCCTGCCGAATCCCATCGGTCACCACAGTGTGATCGGTAATCAGTTCCTTCGATCCCAGTTCCGCCATCGACTTCGAACCACCTTCAATATTGTCACCAAAATTGTTGTACAAATCGTAGCTCACTCAACGGGTTCTCTGCGGACTTCGACCGAATCGACATTCGCCATGCGGTCGCGCGCCGCGAGATACGAAACCAACACCCAACTCTTCGAGACTGGAGAACCGCATGACCACACCTGCAGTCAAAAGCCCTGGATGGCTCGACTGGTATCCCGACCCGAGCGCACCACGTTTCGCGATGCCGACAGGGGCCGTGGACGCTCACTGCCACGTCTTCGGACCGTCCGATCAGTTCCCGTTCGCCGACGAGCGCAAGTACACACCCTGCGACGCAAGCAAAGACCAACTGTTCGCACTCCGCGACCACCTCGGAGCCACCCGCAACGTCATCGTCCAAGCAACGTGCCACGGAGCTGACAACACCGCCATGGTCGACGCCGTCGAAGCTTCCAGCGGTACTGCCCGCGGCATCGCCACCGTCCGCCCCGACGTCACCGACACCGAACTGCGCACCCTGCACGACGCGGGCGTCCGAGGAGTGCGCTTCAACTTCCTAAGACGCTTGGTCGACACCGCTCCCGAATCCGAACTGCTCACGATCGCCAAGCGAATCGAGCGTCTCGGCTGGCACATCGTCATCTACTTCGAGGGGCAGGACCTCGCGGACCTCGAAGGATTCTTCGACACACTCCCCGTCCCGATCGTCATCGATCACATGGGACGACCCGACGTCACCGCGCCCGTCGACGGACCGGAGTTCGATCGGTTCCTCAGGTTCGTAGACCGCAACAACGCGTGGGTGAAAGTTAGCTGCCCAGAACGACTCACCGTCATCGGGCCGGCTGCACTTCACGGTGAAAGTAGCGCCTACATCGACGTCGTCCCCTTCGAGCGGAAAGTCGTCGACGAGTTCCCGGACTCGGTGCTCTGGGGAAGCGACTGGCCACACCCGAACCTGACCGACCATATGCCCGACGACGGACTCGTAGTCGACCGCATTCCACTCTTCGCACCAACCCCCGAGCTACAGCACAAACTCCTTGTCGCCAACCCCACGCGGCTGTACTGGCCGAACGAGACCGCCTGATCGCCGCTCCCCTCCCCCAAGAATTGAGTAAGACGATGCAACACTCCAACGCGGCGAACCGACTCGATCGGATGCCGGTGTCCAAATTTCACAAGATCACCCTGATCGCAATCTCGTTCGCGTACTTCTTCGAATTCGCCGACCTGAACACTTTCGCCACCACCGTCCCCAAACTCATCTCGGTCTGGGGCGTCAACGTCAATCAGATCGCCTACGTCACCTCGCTGTCGTTCGTCGGCATGTTCTTCGGCTCCATGATCGGCGGCTACATCGCCGACCGACTCGGACGCAAAAAGGCACTGTTCGCAACCACCATCTGGTTCGCGTCTTTCTCTTTCCTCTCGGTCTTTTCCTGGGACATCTACTCCCTGGGACTGCTGCGAATCCTTACATCAGCAGGACTGTCGGCCATGACCGTCGCCGCGGTCATCTACGTCAACGAGATATTTCCGAGCGCGATCCGCGGTAAGTACCAGGCCTACGCGATTGCCATCGGGATCTGCGGGACCCCGGTCACCAACCTCATTGCCAGTGCAGTGGTCCCGGCCAGTGACTGGTCGTGGCGGTTGGTCTATCTGTGGGGTGCATGCGGAATCCTCTTCTTGATATTTGCACGTCGACTGAAGGAGTCGCCACGCTGGTACGAAAGCAAAGGCGAATACGACAAGGCAGATGCGGTCCTGAAAGACATCGAAGAGCACATAGTTGCCGAGTCCGGGCCCCTTCCTGAACCGAAGACCGAGGTGATCGAGACCGCTTCGCAGTCCAAAGCACCCGTGAAAATGTTGTTGCAGAAGCGATACCTGTTCCCGACCATCCTCCTGTCGGTCATGTGGATCACCCAGACGATCGGATTCTTCGGGTACTCCAGTTGGGCACCCACTCTTCTCGCCAACGAAGGGTTCAGCGTCGAGGATTCGATCTTCTACGTAGCGCTCACAACAGTTGGTGCACCGTTGGGATCGTTGCTCGCAGCGCAGATCACCGACCGATTCGAACGCAAGTGGTGTCTGGCAATCTTCGGCGCAGTCATTGCCGGTTGTGGTCTGCTGTATGGTCTCACGTTCAACCCGATCATGATCGTCACGTTCGGATTCCTCGTGAACTTCTTCGAACGTGGCTACACGGCAGTCGCTTACGCCTACTCCCCTGAGGTGTTCGACACCCGAGCGCGCTCACTGGGCACCGGCGTCTCCTACGGACTGGGGCGACTCTCCAACGCCATCGGACCACTGATCATCGTCGCTCTCTACAACGGTCAGGGCTATCAAAGCGTGTTCTACTTCATCGCAGGTATGTGGCTCTTCGGTTCCTTTACGCTCGCCGTCTTCGGGCCGAGAACACGGAAAGCACGACTGGCAGCAAGTACCCCCACGGAGCAACCCGCTACATCATGACCATCACCTGACCCGCTCGAGCTCTGTGCAGCGGAAGCAAGCCAGGTACCTGATTGACCAGGTACCTGGCTTGCTCTCCACGGTTGAGACTCCGGCCAGCCCCATTGTCTGCAAGGCAAACTGGCCCGAATCTCCGAAACTGCAATAGGTTCGGCTTGCGGTACTTACGTCAAAGCACAAAGGCGGCCTCGGATTTCTCCGAGACCGCCTTTGAAACTGCATTGTGTCGGGCTGACAGGATTTGAACCTGCGACCACTTGACCCCCAGTCAAGTGCGCTACCAAGCTGCGCCACAGCCCGCCGCGCCGGTTAAGGCGCTCGATGAGATTACCCCAGCCCCACCCCTGACACGAAATCGCCTGGTCAGGGGTGGGCGGAGAATCTATCGGCGGTTGTTGCCCTTGCCCGGCCGCTCGCGCTTTTCGCGGATACGGACCGAGACACGGACGGGGCTGCCGTCGAAGCCGAACTCTTCACGCAGACGCCGCTCGATGAACCGGCGGTAGCCGGCCTCGAGGAAGCCTGTGGTGAACAGAACGAATGTCGGCGGACGGGTGGTCGCCTGGGTGGCGAACATGATTCTCGGCAGACGCCCACCACGCATCGGTGGAGGTGTCGCCGCGACGACCTCCTTGAGCCAGTTGTTGAGCCTGCCGGTAGGGATTCGCTTGTCCCAGGACTCGAGAGCTGTTTCGAGGGCCGGAACGAGCTTCTGCACGGCCCTGCCGGTGTGCGCGGAGATGTTGACACGCTGCGCCCACGGCACCCGAGCGAGATCGCGATCTATCTCCTTCTCCAACTGCAGTCGACGGTCCTCGTCCACGAGGTCCCACTTGTTGAACGCCAGCACGAGCGCACGGCCCGCGTCGGCGACCATCGACAGAACTCGGAGATCCTGCTCCGAGATGACCTGTGACGAGTCGATGAGCAGGATTGCGACCTCGGCGGCCTCGATGGCCGATTTCGTCCGCAGCGACGCGTAGAACTCGGCGCCGCTGGCATGGCTGACTCGCTTGCGCAGGCCGGCTGTGTCGACGAAACGCCATGTCTTGCCGCCTAATTCGACGAGCGAGTCGACGGGGTCGACGGTGGTGCCCGCAACGTCGTGCACAACGGATCGCTCGTCGCCGGACAGCTTGTTGATAAGCGACGACTTGCCGACGTTGGGCTTACCGACCAAGGCGACTCGTCTCGGACCGCCCCCGGGAATACCTTCGCGGGGAGTTTCCGGGAGCGCTTCGAGAACGCGGTCGAGCAGATCACCGGTGCCGCGGCCGTGCGTCGCCGACACCGCATTCGGCTCGCCGAGGCCGAGCGACCACAGTGATGCAACCTCGGACTCGGTGCGTCCGTCGTCGACCTTGTTGGCCACCAACAGCACCGGGGTTTTCGAGCGGCGCAGCACCCGCGCAACCGCTTCGTCGGTCGTCGTCGACCCGACGCGTGCGTCGACGACGAGCAGAATCGCGTCGGCGGTGTTCATCGCCAACTCGGCCTGGCGCGCAACGGACTGCTGCAGTCCCTTGGCGTCGGGCTCCCACCCGCCGGTGTCCTGCACCAGGAACCGACGTCCGGCCCAGTTGGCCTCGTAGGACACTCGGTCACGCGTGACGCCGGGAATGTCCTCGACAACCGCTTCGCGTCGGCCGATGATGCGGTTGACGAGAGTCGACTTTCCCACGTTGGGCCGTCCGACGACTGCGAGAGTCGGGACTGCGACCGCTGCCTCTGCATCGTCACCGTCGACGTAATCGAGAAGGTCCCACTCCCCCTCTTCGCTCCACGTGCCGTCGCCTGCGACCTCGCCTGCGTAGAATTCCTCGGTCACTGCTTCACTCCAGTTCTGTCGTGCACAACCTGGAGCAACGCGTCGATGACGCCGTCCATGCCCAGATCGCTGGTATCCACGATCACGGAATCCTCGGCAGGCCGCAACGGAGATACGGCGCGAGTGGAATCCGCATGATCGCGGCGTTGGACGTCGGCGAGAACTGCCTCGTAATCGTCGACCCGTCCCTGAGAGATGTTCTGTTTGTTGCGTCGGTCCGCCCGTGCTTCCGGCGACGCCGTCAGGAAGACCTTGACGTCGGCGTCGGTCAACACGACGGTCCCGATGTCGCGACCCTCCACGACGATCCGCGGAAACGACGCCGAGATGTCGCGCTGCTTCTGCACCAGGAGCTCCCGCACCCGAGGAACGGCCGACACGGCAGAGACCGCCTTGGTGACGGCCTCTCCTCGGATCTCCTCCGAAACGTCCTCACCTGCAAGAGTGACTGCCTCCGCGGCGGGGTCGGTGCCGATGTCCAGAGGAAGCGTCGCGACGACGTCGGCCACCTTCTCCGAATCCGTCGGATCGATTCCGGCGCGCAGCACCCACACCGTCGCCACGCGGTACATCGCACCGGTGTCGAGGTACCGAGCGTCGAGTGCCGTGGCGAGCTTGCGCGAGACCGTTGACTTACCGGTTCCCGACGGCCCGTCCATGGCAATGACCAGGCCGTCGATACCGAGATCGTCCATCACAGACCGACCGACTCGTAGAGCTTGCCGACCTCGCCGCGTCCCAGCACACGCAACGTGCCGGGACGCTGGTCGCCGAGAGCAACGTTGCCGACGTCGGTGCGCACGAGGCGACCGACCGGGAATCCGACCGAGTCGAACAGGCGCCTGACGATGTGCTTGCGGCCCTCGTGCAGCGTGACGCGCACGAGTGACAGGCCGTTGGAGATGTCGAGGAGCGCGAACCCGTCGACCTTCACCGGACCGTCGTCGAGGGTGACACCGGCCTTGAGCTTCTTGCCCAGATCACGCGGGATCGCGCCGAACAACGTGGCCAGGTAGGTCTTCGACACCTCGTACGACGGATGCATCAAGCGGTGAGCAAGATCACCGTCGTTGGTGAAGAGCAGAAGGCCCTCGGTGTCGGCATCGAGACGTCCGACGTGGAACAGTCGCTGCCCTGCCTGCACGCGCTCGGAGACGATGTCGCCGACGCACGGGCGTCCCAGATCGTCGGACATGGTGCACTGCCATCCACGCGGCTTGTTCATCGCGAGGTGAACGAGTTCTTCCTTCACGACGATGCGTGTGCCGTCGACGCGGACGATCGCGACGTCCGGATCGATCCGGATTCCCTGCTCGGTGACGATGCGGCCGTCGACCTCGACGCGACCGTCGGCGATCAGTTCCTCGGCAGCCCGGCGCGATGCGACACCGGCCTGAGCGAGCACCTTCTGCAGACGCACACCCTCACCGCGCGGGACGTGACGCCGCTTGGCGTCGGGCTCGATGTACTGGTGCTTCGCGGGCTTCGCGTTGGAAATGGTGGTCGACGGAGCCTGCTTCTTCTGCGGCTTCGGTGGCTTGGGCCGAGAGGGCTTCTTGCGCGGCACTGCGTCGTTGCTGCGATCGTTGATGCCACTGTCGACCGGCTTGTTCTCGAAGGGTTTGCGCTGGTCGACGCCTTTGCGCGGGACAGCCTTGCGGGGTCCTCCGGCGCGGGGCGCATCGTCCCTGCGTCGGTTCTCGCGCGGATCCTCCGACCGTCCGGTCGTCGGCTTCCTACGCGGAGCCTGTCGTTTGTTCCTGTCCGGTGTGCCATCACGGCGAGCGGGCTTGTTCACTTCTTTACCTATCAGTCGTCCGAGTCGAGCTCGGCTACCGGATCGGGTTTCGATCCGCGGTTCTTGGTGGAGCGGGTGACTCTCGGGTCGGTATCCATGCTGTCACTGATCTCGTCGATCAGGTCCACTCCCGGCAACAACGGTGCCAGCGGTGGCAGATCCGTGAGCGAAGCCAGACCGAGCCGTTCGAGGAACAACTCGGTTGTGGAGTACATGGTTGCGTTCGATTCCGGATCCACTCCAGCTTCCGAAATCAGTCCGCGAGCGAGCAACGTGCGCATCACTCCGTCGACGTTGACCCCTCGCACGGCGCTGACTCGCGCGCGGGTCAACGGTTGACGATATGCGATAACGGCGAGAGTCTCCAATGCCGCGCGTGTGAGCTTGGACCGAGCGCCGTCGAGAAGCAGCCTCTCCACGTACGGCGCGTACACCGTGCGCGTGTAGAAACGCCAGCCGTCACCGGCGTATCGGAGATCGATTCCGCTGCGTCGTTCGGTCAGATCCGCGGACATCCTCTGGAGAATCGGCTTCACGCGTCCGACATCGCTCCCGACGGCCGACGCCAACTGCTCGTTCGATGCCGGCGAATCCACCACCAGCAGGACGGCCTCCAGAGCCGAGACGAGCGTGGCGTCGTCCAGCTCGTCCGTCTCCTCCGCAGACTCCACGTCGAGCGGCTGTTGCTCATCCATAATCCACCGCCGAGACCAGAACCTGCCCCGACTTCTCCTTACCCGTCCACGTCACCAACAGCTCACCCAGCGGCTCGGGCTGCTCGAACGCCAGAACCTGCTCGCGAAACAACTCGAGCAGCGCAAGGAACCGCGCGACGATCTCCACGGTGTGTTCGCATCCCTCGGTCAGCTCCGAGAACGGCGTCCATGCGCCTTCGCCTTTGCTCTCCAGCCGTTCCATGACCCACTTCGCCTGCTCGGGAACCGACACCGAGTGCTGGTGAATGTGATCGAGACCGACCTTCGGGATCGGCTTCGGCCGGAAGGCAGCCGCCGCGATGTCCGCAAATCGAGCTGCATCGACGCCCAACAGCACCTCGGGGATCAGGTCGGTGTAGCGGTCCTCCACGGAGACCGACCGCGGATACCGACGCAGGGCTGCTGCCTCGAGCTCGCCGAAGAGCTGAGCAACCTGCTTGTACGCCCGATACTGCAACAACCGCGCGAACAGAAGATCGCGCACTTCGAGAAGGGCAAGATCCTCGGCGTCCTCGACATCACCCGACGGCAGCAGCCTCGCCGCTTTCAGATCCAGCAGAGTCGCCGCGACGACCAGAAACTCCGTCGTCTGATCGAGGCCCATCTCCTTGCCCAGGCTCTTGGTGAAGGAGATGAAATCGTCGGTGACAGTGTGCAGCGCGACTTCGGTGACGTCGAGGCGATGCTGACTGATCAGTGTGAGAAGGAGATCGAACGGCCCCTCGAAGTTGAGCAGCCGAACACGAAAACGCGACGGGTCCTCGTTCTCGGGTACTTCGATCGGCGTGGTCTCGGTGGCGGTGTCGGTCATCGGTTACGGACCGGAACGGTAGATGACCTCACGGGCCAACGACCGATAGGCTTGTGCACCAGATGATTTGGGCGCCCAGGTGGTGATCGGCTCACCGGCGACGGAGGTCTCGGGGAACCGGACCGTCCGAGTGATCACCGTGTCGTAGACGACGTCGCCGAACACCTCGACGACACGAGTCATGACCTCACGCGAATGCAGCGTCCTCGCGTCGAACATCGTCACCACGATGCCGGCCAGCTTCAGCCGAGGATTCAGCCTGTCGCGCACCTTCTCGACGGTGTCGTTGAGCAGCGCGAGACCGCGCAGACTGAAGTACTCGCACTCCATCGGAATGAGCACCTCGTCGGCGCAGGTGAGTGCGTTGACGGTGAGCAGACCCAGCGACGGCTGGCAGTCGATGAGCACGTAGTCGTACCGATCGAGCACCGGATGCAGAACCCGACCGAGCGTCTGCTCGCGGCCCACCTCGGTTACCAACTGGATCTCGGCTGCCGACAGGTCGATGTTGCTCGGCAGAAGATCAAGATTCTCCACCCGCGTGCGCATCAGGACGTCGTCGGCGGAAATCTTCGGCTCGACGAGCAGGTTGTAGACCGTCAGATCCAGCTCGTGGTGCGCGACGCCGAGGCCGGCCGACAACGCACCCTGAGGGTCGAGATCGACGAGCAGGACACGCCTGCCGTAGGCGGCAAGCGACGCACCGAGGTTGATCGTCGACGTCGTCTTGCCGACGCCACCCTTCTGGTTGCACATCGCGATGATCTTCGCGGGACCGTGCTTCGCCAAGGGCTGGGGATCGGGAACCTCCCTGGTCTTGCGACCGGTCGGGCCTAATTCGGTTGCCGCAGGAATGGTTTCTCTCGTCTCACGGCTGGTGTCGGGCTGACGCGTATGGAACAACGCGCCTTCGTTGTGCGGATGCTGGGGCGTGAGGCCGTCGGGAGTGGCCTCGTAGCTTCGATAGGACGAGTCACTCGCCGGAGCCGAGTGCGTGGCCGGGCCCTGCGGTGCCGGTGGAGCGGGAGGCGTAGGGGTCGACTCTTCCCAGGTCTTCTCCGAACCAGACTCCGCCGCTGGCGGCCACGGTGTCGACACGTCTCCAGCGCTCCCCTGTCCGTTCGTACTGTGCGATTCTTCCTTCGCGACTGCTGTCCAACGCTACCGCGTGCTCGGTCGACACCTTCGCCGGACACGCGCAAAGCATGTCACCGGGCGCGCGGATGCGCCTCGGCCCACACTTCACGAAGCGTGTTGACGGTGACAAGGGTGTAGATCTGCGTCGTCGTCACCGATGCGTGCCCGAGAAGCTCCTGAACGACGCGCACATCCGCACCACCGTCGAGCAGGTGCGTAGCGAACGAATGCCGCAATGTGTGCGGGGAGACCGCGGTGGCGATACCGGCCCGTTCCGCCGCCGTGTGCAGCACCTGCCACGCACTCTGCCGTGACAACCGCCCGCTCCGAGCATTGAGAAACAGCGCAGGAGTCGCCTTCTTCGCCAGCGCCGGTCGACCCCGCACGAGATACGCGTCGACGGCGTCGACCGCCGGACGGCCGATCGGTACGACGCGCTGCTTGTCGCCCTTGCCGCGCAGCAGTACCGCACGGTTGTCGGTGTCGATGTCGTCTACGTCGAGGCCTACGGCTTCCGAGATACGAGCGCCCGTCGAATAGAGCAACTCGAGTAGCGCCTTGTCCCGCAGCCCTCTCGGAGCGTCGGCGCCATCCGTCGTCGCAGCGTCGAGAATCGCGATGACCTGATCCAGCGGCAGAGACTTGGGTAACCGACGACTGGGCGTCGGCGGCTTGACCGCCCTCGCCACGTCGACGCGGGTGAAGCCTTCGAGTGCCGCGAACTTGTGCAGCCCGCGGACCGCGATGAGGGTGCGCGCGGCGGAACTCGCAGCGAGAGGTGGAAACTCGTCTCCCCCACGTCGGAGCTCGATGACGAACGCGGTGACGTCCTGTTCGCCGACGACTCCGAGATCGTCGATGTGATGCCCGGACAGGAAGGCCTCGTACCGCCGAAGATCCCGGCGGTACGAAGAAAGAGTGTTCTTCGCAGCACCGCGCTCGACCTCGAGGTGATCGAGATACGCGGATATCTGCTTCGCCAGCACCCCTGACCTATCCGTGAGAACGCTTCCGCAGCTCGAAGGTCGTCGGAAGATCCGGCCACGGGGCGTCGGCGGGCCGCAGCGGCGTCGACCCAGCCCTGGACGCTGCCAAGGCGAGGATCCCCGACACCGCGGAGGCGTTGATGAACTCGCCGGACAGGGCGCGTTGGACGGCTTCGGTCAACGGGACGAATTGCAGCACCAAGTCCGCTTCTTCATCCCGTGCTTCCGGGCGGTCCACCTCGGACAGATCTTCCGCGAGGAAGATCCGCACACACTCGTCGGTGAAGCCTGGCGACGCCGTCACGTCGACGAGCACCGACCACGTGTCCGCGGCAAGACCGGTCTCCTCGGCCAGTTCGCGCTTGGCGGCGTCGACAGGTGGCTCGTCGAGCTCGTCGAGCAGACCGGCAGGCAGCTCCCACAGGCGCCGACCGATCGGGTGACGGTACTGCTCGATCATCGCCACGCGGTCCGACGAGTCGAGTGCCACGATCGCCACAGCGCCGTGATGTTCGACGACCTCACGCTCGGCCACACGTCCGCCCGGCATCTCGACCTGGTCGAGCCGAAGCGCCAGAATTGCACCCTCGTACACGGTTTTGGTTGCGACGGTGGTGAACTCGTGGCGGTCCTGCGGACCCGAGCCGGATTCCGAAGTGGTCATCCGACGCTTTCGGTAGTGGCACCGGACACCGGGAACTCGGAATCCTTGGTGGCCTCTTCACCGTGCACATCGACCGGAAGGCGCTCGGCGGCCTTGTACTTCAACGCCGCATTGATCAGTGCCGCGAAGAGCGGATGCGGACGCGTCGGGCGGCTCTTCAGCTCGGGGTGAGCCTGCGTACCGACGAAGAACGGATGCACCGACGCGGGCAGCTCGACGAACTCCACGAGGTGGCCGTCGGGCGAAGTCCCGCTGAATACCAAGCCGCTCTTGGAGATTCGGTCACGGTAGGTGTTGTTGACCTCGTACCGATGACGGTGACGCTCGGACACCTCCGTCGCACCGTACGCACCGGCCACGACAGATCCCTTGTTCAACTTCGCCGGGTAGGCACCCAGACGCATCGTCCCACCGAGATCGGCCTCACCGGCGACAGCATCCTCCTGGTCCGCCATCGTCGAGATGACGGCATACTTCGTGTCCGGCTCGAACTCGGCCGAATTGGCGTCGGTCAAGCCCACCGAGCGCGCCGCCTCGATGACCATGCACTGCAACCCGAGGCACAACCCCAGCAGCGGAACCTTCCGTGTCCGCGCGAACTCGATAGCTCCGAGCTTGCCCTCGATACCGCGAATACCGAACCCTCCGGGAATCAGCACCGCATCGACATCGCCCAAGGCAGCATGCGCACCGGCAGGCGTCGCGCATTCGTCGGACGGCACCCACTTGATCTCGACCTTCGACCGGTGCGCGAAACCTCCGGCACGAAGCGCCTCGGTGACCGATAGGTAAGCGTCGGGTAGATCGACGTACTTGCCGACGAGGCCGACACGCACCGTCTCGCGGGGCTCGTGAACACGCTCGAGGAGACCGCCCCACACCGTCCAGTCGACGTCACGGAACGGAAGTCCGAGCTTGCGGACGACGTACGCGTCCAGGCCTTCCTTGTGCAGGACCTTCGGGATGTCGTAGATCGACGGCGCGTCGGGGGTGGAGATGCAGCCGTCGACGTCGACGTCGCACATGAGCGCGATCTTGTTCTTGAGGCCCGGAGTGACCTCCCGATCGCAGCGCAGAATCAACGCGTCCGGCTGAATACCGATGCTGCGCAGCGCCGCGACGGAGTGTTGCGTCGGCTTGGTCTTCAGCTCGCCCGACGGGGCGAGGAACGGAACCAGCGACACATGCAGAAAGAAGACGTTCTCGCGTCCGACGTCGTGACGGACCTGGCGAGCGGCCTCGAGGAACGGCTGCGACTCGATATCGCCGACAGTGCCGCCGATCTCGGTGATGACGACGTCGGGCTGATGCCCCTGCAGATCCGGCCCGTTCATCGCAAGGATACGACTCTTGATCTCGTCGGTGATGTGCGGGATGACCTGAACGGTGTCTCCCAGGTACTCACCGCGGCGTTCCTTGGCGATCACGGCAGAGTAGACCTGACCGGTGGTGACGTTCGCGAACCCGGAGAGATCGCGATCGAGGAACCGCTCGTAGTGGCCGACGTCCAGGTCCGTCTCCGCGCCGTCCTCGGTCACGAAGACCTCGCCGTGCTGGAACGGATTCATGGTGCCTGGATCCACGTTGAGGTAGGGATCGAGCTTCTGCATGGTGACGCGAAGGCCACGTGCGGTCAGTAGCTGCCCGAGGCTCGACGCCGTGAGGCCCTTGCCGAGCGAAGACGCAACGCCTCCGCTGACGAAGATGTGCTTGGTGTCAGATCGCGACTGAAGGCGTGACAATGATGCTCCCGTGACCAATCTGCAGGGCTTGCTCCTGCCAGAGAGCTGACAAGAGAGGTACAACGTCCATAATGGGCCTGCTACCCACGGGTCTTCACGGTAACACCACTACGGCAGTTCACGCGAACGACTCGCCACTTCTGTGCTGCGAGTTACCGCGCGGGGGCTCCCACCGTCACTGCCGTCGAGTTGGCCCCGGTGCCGTACCGCCCCGCAGCACCGTCCAATTGCTCCTGCAGCGCGAGGGTTGTCGTGATCCGTCCCGCCTCACGGTCGACGTTGTCGACCGTGCTCACGCCCGTGGACAACGCCGGATCTGCCCGCACGACGGCGACCGGCCCGTTCCCGTTCGCGGCTCCGGTGCGACCGGCAAGAACCGTGCCCGCTCCCCGGGCGTCGAGTCCGCCGGCGAACCTCGCGACGATCGCACCTCGATTGCCGTCACCGTCCTCGGAACTACCACCGGTGACGACCACTGCGAGCTGAGCGGGTGCAACAGCACCGTTGTCGTACGCGATGAACCCGCCGCTGCGCAGCGTCTCGAGAGCCAACGCGAGCTCTTCCGGCGTCGACTGAGGCTCTGCGGTCTGTGCGTTCAGCAACAACACCGAACCGAGCAGATCGCCGGCCATGCTGCCCTGATCCACTGCACCCGTGCGCAATTGAATCCCGGCAGGCACCACGTTGGTGAGTCGCGTCCGCAGATCGTCGCCGCTCGCAGCGGAGACGAACGAGTCGGTGAGCGACACCCGGCCCGTCACCGCAGCGCCCGACGCCTCGATGGACCGCGTCACGCCGTCGACGTCGCCTGGGTCCGCGTCGGGAGTGCTGATGACGACGACACTCCTGTCCAGCAACGCGTCGCGTACGACGCGGCCTGACACCGCAGCGTCGAAACCGTCCGCTGAGTTCAGCTGCTCACCGAGTTGATTGTTGGTGTCCTGCAGCGCACCGACTTCGTTCTCGAGATCGGTCTTGTCGTCGCGAAGGCCCGAGACGAGGCCGCTCGACAGCAACCCGGAACCGAGAACCACTCCGATCGCAAGAGCAACGAAGATCGCCGCGATCGAAATGGCATGTTGACGCATCGAAATCACGCGAGCAGCCCCTGAACCCACGTCGCGAACTGATTCCAGAGATTCACGGCCCAATCGAGCACGTCGCCGCCCATGTTGGACACCACCAGAGCGACGATCACCGCAACCAGAGCCGCAAGGATCAGCAGAGCGATGGCCCCGCCGGAGACGCGACTGCGGTACAGAGTCGCAACGGCTTTGGCGTCCACCAATTTCGCGCCCACCTTCAGTCGGGTCATGAACGCTGCGGGATTGGTATTGCGGCGACCGCGGTCGAAGAACTCGTCCAGACTTGCCGGGCTACCGACGGTGACGATCAACGACGCCCCGTGGTGGTCGGCCAGCAGCAGTGCCAGATCGGCGGGCGCGCCCGTCGCCGGGAACGTCATCGCGCCGATGCCCAGATCCTGGATGCGCTCGAGACCGTTGGCATGACCGTCGGAGTCGGCAGGAAGAACGACCTCCGCGCCGGACTTGAGGGTCTGCGCCGTGATCTCCTCGGGGTCTCCGACGATCAGATCGGGTCGGTATCCCGCCTTCATCGCCGTGTCCGCGCCGGCGCCGACACCGATGATGATCGGCTGGTACTCCTTGATGAACGGCTTGAGATTCTTCAGATCCTCGGCGTGACCGGGACCGTCGGCCACCACCACGACATGGCGATCTTGCAACACGATGTCGATGTCCGGCACACCGACACCGTCGATCAGCAACGGACTCTCGGTGCGGATGAACTCGATCGTGTTGCCCGAGAACGCCTCCAGATGGTCGACCAGACCGGTCTTGGCCTCGATCATCCGATCGGAGATCTCGGCTTCGCTCTGCTCCTCACCTTTGGCGAGGCGACGGTCGCCCGTGTAGACGCCGCCGTCGTTCAAGCGGATCTTCGACCCGTCCTTGATCTTCTTGAACACCTCGGCGCCGGCCGAGTCGATCAGGGTGATGCCGTTCGCGACGATCACCTCGGGTCCGAGATTGGGATACCTTCCCGAGATCGACGGGGAGGCGTTGACGACCGCCAGCACACCCGCCGAAACGAGCGCATCCGCCGTCAGCCTGTCCAGATCGAGCTCGTCGAGCACGACGATGTCCCCTGGACCGACGCGTTTCAGCAGCTTGGCAGTGTTGCGATCGACCCGGGCGATACCACTGATTCCGGGCAGCGAATCCTGATTGCGTGACAGCAGAGCCGGCATCTTCATGGCACCCATGATGACGCCGACGACACGCCCGACGGTGGAGGCGCGCCGAACCAATTACCACACTGGTCACATCTGTACCAGCAGGAGTGGAGCCTGCAGGAATGACCGGAAGGAAGGAGTGGAGCCTGCAGGAATGACCGAATCGAAGCTGCGGCGGTTATTTTTGTCGGTCTGCGCGGGCGGTGGCGAGTAGTTCTTCTGCGTGGGCCCGACCGGTTTCGGTGTCGTCCAGACCTGCCAACATTCGGGCCAACTCGACGACTCTTTCCGACGAGGACAGTGTTTTCACGCCGCTGTTCGCAGCGCCCTTCTTCGAGTCCGCTTTGTCGACCACCAGATGTGTGTCGGCGAATGCAGCTACCTGAGGCAGGTGAGTGACGACGATGACCTGGTGCGTCCTCGCCAGGCGAGCCAGCCGCCGTCCGACCTCGACCGCTGCGCGACCACCGACACCGGCATCGACCTCGTCGAAGACCATGGTGGCGCCCTTGTCGGACCCTGCCAACACGACCTCGAGCGCCAACATGACGCGGGACAGCTCGCCACCCGAGGCGCTCTTGCTGATGGGTAGCGCCTGAGCCCCGTCGTGCGCCGACAGCTTGAACTCGACCTCGTCGACACCACTGGCACCGGCATGAAGCTCTGCACCGTCGACCGACAGCGGCGCGGAGTCCTGGGGCCCGGCGGGAATCGTGCGCAGATCCAGCTGCAATTTGGCTTTGCCCATCGCCAGACCCGCCAGCTCCGCGCTGACGGCTTTGGCCAGCTTCGCGGCTGCCTTGGCTCGCGCAGCCGTCAGTTTGCTCGCCGCCGCGGACACCTCGACCGCAGCGGATTCGACCTTCGCGGACAATTCGGCAAGAGCGTCGGCTGACACATCGATCTTCGACAGACGATCACGCGCATCGTCGGCCCACGCGATGACACCGTCGACATCCGCTGCGTACTTCCGCGTCAACGACTTCAGCTCGGACTGACGGTTGAGCATCGTCTCGAGCGCGGACGGATCGGACGGTAGGTCGGAGAGATAGCTCGTGATGTCCGCGCCGATATCGGTGACCAACGCCAACGCGTCGTTCAGCCGGGGCAGCAGATCGGTCAACGTGGTGTCGTCGGTCTGTTCAAGCCTTGTTCTGGCCTCGCCCAGAAGATGAAGAGCCGAAATGCCGTCGCCGACGTCGTCCGCAGCCCCCACCAGCGCTGCGCCGGCACCTTCGGCGGCTTCGCGCAGCGAGTCCAGGTCGCCGAGCCGTCGCACGTCGGAGGCGATGGTGACGTCCTCGCCCATCTCGGGCGCGATGGCATCGATCTCCTGTAGGCCGAACTGCAACCGGTCGGCTTCCTGTGCCAGCTCGCGGCTGCGGTCGGTGCGGTCGATGAGTTCGGTTCTGGCAGCGAGCCACTCGGTGCGTGCGGTGCGATACTTCTTCAGCGGCGTGGCGACGGAGTCACCTGCGAACCGGTCGAGCGCATCGAGCTGACGGTCCACGCGGAGCAGCCGCAACTGATCGTTCTGGCCATGGACGGTCAGCAACGAATCGGTGAAGCCGGACAGAATTGCTGCTGGGACACTTCTGCCCCCGAGGTGGGCGCGCGATCGTCCGTCTGCGTTGACGGTCCGCAACGCGATGATGGAGTCGTCCTCGTCGCGCTGAGCCCCGGCCGATTCGAGTACACGCTCGACCTCGTCGACAACTTGCGCCGACGCGGTTTCGGTGCTGAACCTGCCCTCGACGACTGCACGATCGGCGCCGAGGCGCACCCTGCCTGCGTCGGCGCGGGCACCCGACAGCAGGTGCAGGCTCGTGACGACCATCGTCTTGCCCGCACCCGTTTCACCGGTCAGGACTGTGAGTCCTTCGTGGAACTGTGCGCTTGCAGTTGAAATGACTCCGAGGCTGTCGATTCGAATCTCTTCGAGCATGCTTACCTCGCTCTCCCCCGCCATCCTGATGTAGGTAGCGCGAACTTGGTGACCATTCGATCGGCGAACGGCGCCGAATCCAGGCGAACCCACCGAATCGGCGTGCCCCCACGGATGACTTCGACGCGGCCGCCGGCAGGCAACTTCATGGTTCTACGTCCATCACAGAACACCAACGCATCGTGCCCGGCGGCATCCGTTTCCACGGCGATGAACGACTCCGGACTGGTCACCAGAGGACGCGCGAACAACGCGTGCGCATTGCTGGGGATGACCAGAATCGCCTCCAACTCGGGCCACACCACCGGACCGCCGGCCGAGAAGGCATAGGCCGTCGACCCTGTGGGCGTCGCGATCAACACCCCGTCGCAGCCGAACGCGGAGACGGGACGATCGTCGACCTCCAACACGACCTCGAGGACGCCGAGGCGTGAACCGTTCTCGATGCTTGCCTCGTTCAAGGCCCAGCCTCGCTCGACAACCCGGTCGCCGACGCGCACCGCAATGTCCAACGTCATTCGCTGCTCGACGCGGTACTCCCGACTCACCACTCGGGTGAGTACCTCTTCGAGATTCTCTGCCTCCGCTTCGGCAAGGAACCCGATACGTCCGAGATTGATCCCCAGCACCGGAATGTCCGCGCTGCGTGCCAGTTCCGCTGCCCGCAGAAACGTACCGTCCCCGCCCAGCACCAGCACCAGCTCACAACCCGCGGCGGCGTCGGGACCGAACTCGACGACCGACAGTTCCAGATCTGCACCGAGTGTCACGTCGGTACCGGTAGGGCCGACGGCTTCGATACGCGACGAGTCCACCTCGTCCAACAACACGCGCAGGCGAATGCCCGCTTCACCCAGCACCTTCGCGACCCGTCTGGCGGTGTCGGCTATCTCGCGACGACCCGGATGAGCGACCAGCAAGACCTCGCGCACCGGAGTAGTCGCCGGAACGAAAGTCATTGTGGGCCCTCCTCGACCGCGCGTTCTACCAAGGCCTGCACATCGGCATCCGCAGCAGGTTCCTGCGCGGACGAGTGCGATCGTAGCCACAAAAAATACTCGACGTTGCCCGAGGGACCGGGAAGCGGACTCGCCGTCACGTCCCGAAGCGACAAGTTCAGCTCGGCAGCTGCTCGTGCCACGTCGACGACCGTCTCGATGCGCAGCTGCGGATCACGAACCACACCGCCTGAACCGACACGGTCCTTGCCGACCTCGAACTGCGGCTTCACCATCAATGCCAGGTCCGCGTCGGGGTCCGTGCACGCCACGAACGCAGGCAACACCAGTTTGAGCGAGATGAACGACAGGTCCGCGACCACGACCTCGACGCGACCTCCGATCGTGTCAGCATCGATGGAACGCACGTTGGTTCGATCGACGACATGAACCCGCTCGTCGGACTGCAAGCGCCAGACGAGTTGGCCGTACCCGACGTCGACAGCGACGACTTCCTTCGCGTCCCTGCTCAGCAGAACATCGGTGAACCCGCCCGTCGACGCCCCTGCATCGAGGCACCGTTTGCCCGCGACCGAGAAGCCATCTCGCTCGAACACCTCGAGTGCTCCCAGAAGCTTGTGTGCACCTCTCGACGCCCACTGAGTTTCGTTTTCGGCCTCCGACACCAGCAACGGCGTACCGGCCTCCACGGCCGTCGCAGGCTTGGTTGCTACCGTTCCCGAGATCTTCACCCGCCCGGCAGCGATCAGCTCCACAGCGTGTTCCCTCGAGCGCGCCAAGCCACGACGAACGAGCTCGGCGTCGACGCGTGCGCGTCGTGCCATGTCAGCTCTTGTCCACGGAGGAGAGCGCATGAACGAGGACGTCGTGCGCCCGTCCGAGAATCTGCGCCTGAACGTTCAGATCCATCGGTGCGTCGCCCTCACCCGGCAGCCGGTCCAGCAAAGCGTCGACCTCCGACACGACGGCGCTCGGGTCGACATCGGGGGTCGCTGAATCCTGCGGGCGGTGCTGCCCTGGAAGTGGAATCGACGTGCTCATCGACGCTAACGCTATCGGATAGGTCCGACGTGTGCCCGAGCGCCCGACGCCGCGCCGGTTACGTAAGCAGTCGAGCGAGCACCTCGGTGCCGACCCCGTCGACCGTCACGGTGTTCCACTCTCGATCGGAACGATACGCAGCGTCGGCTGCTGTCAGGAGTCCGTCCACGGTATCCGGTGCGTCGGTTCCCCTGTAGGTCACCACCAGCGCAGCGTCCCGGACCTCAGCGGACCAACCTTGCTTCGCCCCGACCCGAGACTTGTCGGAGGGCAGATTCAGCACGTCGAGGTCGAAACCGATGTGCGTCGGACGCTCCGACGGCACCGCACGCACCGCATCCAACGCACTGCTGACGCCGGTGAGCACGAGCAGCGACGGAATGCCGATGGTGCAGGCACCGGCGATGTCCGTGTCCAACCTGTCGCCGACGACCAGCGGGCTCGCAGCCTCACTCAATCGAATGGCGTCCTGCATGATGGGCGCCGCCGGCTTTCCTGCCACCAGCGGCTCGCTGCCGGTCGCCGTTCGAACGGCAGCGACCATCGATCCGTTGCCGGGCGCAAGACCTCTTTCGGTCGGCAGGGTCGCGTCGGTGTTGGTGGCTACCCACACAGCTCCTCCGCGGATGGCGAACGCGGCTTCGGCGAGAACTCCCCAATCCGTCGCCGGATTGTGCCCCTGAACGACGGCAGCAGGCTCGCCCTCGGCTCGACGAACCGGACTCAGACCCACCAGTGAAATCTCCGCCGACAATGCATCCGTGCCGACCACCACGACCGTCGAGCCGGCAGGGACACGCTCAGCGAGCATCCGAGCAGCGACCTGGGCACTGGTCACCACGAACTCCTCCGACGTATCGAACCCGAGCTCGACGAGATGCTGCGCAACATCCGACGGCGACCGACTCGCATTGTTGGTGACGAAATACTGCTTCTCGATACGCCCGGAGTCCTCCGAACGACCGCGCAGGTACTCCACCGCTCCCGGAATCGGATCCTTGCCCTGGTAGACGGTGCCGTCCAGATCGAGCAACAGAACGTCGTGTTGAGACCTCAGAACCGAATCAGTGGTCACTGCCCGGACAGCTCCTCGACGCGCTCCTCGGCGTCCGTCTCTCCGTCGACGTCGGCTGCGGCCGCGTTGAGGAACCACTTGACGCCCTCTTCGACGCGGCCTGCCGCCACCAGAGCGTCGGCGTACACGTAGAACAGCCGCGCAGCCGCGGTGCCCGAACGCGATGCATCGAGATCAGGAGTCTGCAGCGTCACCACTGCCTGATCGAACTGGCTCAGATCCATACGCGCACCGGCAACGACGATACGCAGCTCCGACGCCGCCTCACCGGTCAGCTCCCGCGCCTCGTCGCTTCGACCGAGTTCGATAGCTCGCTCCGGACGACCCAAGCCGCGCTCGCAATCCGCCATCACCGCCAGATGGCCCGGTCCACCGGCCATACGACGAGCTGCACGGAGCTCGGACAGAGCCTCCGCCCACTCACCGGCGTGGTAGGCAGTCACACCAGCAGTCTCGCGGACGACGGCGATACGTCCCGCTCGCTGCCGCGCAGCACGTGCGTGCTGCAGCGCGAGTTGCGGATCGTCGTCGAGCAAACGGCTCGCCATCACGAGATGCCGTGCAACAGCAGTGGCATTGTTCTTGTCGAGACTCAACAGATCACGACGGATCGCAGGCTCGAGTTGACCGGCCTCGACCTCGTCGGGCAGATCCGGCTCCTCGGGACGCGGCGGACGCCTGTCCGCGGGTCCGCTTCCCCTGCGATCGCCCGAGAATCCGCCTTCACCGCCTCGACGACGAGGAGGCCCGTCGGACCTACCTCCACCGCCCTCGCCTCGACGAGGATTGCCCGAACGGCCTGCGCCACCGCCGGCACGGCTCCGCGAATCGTTGGAGCGACGGTTTCCGTCGCCACGGAAGGAGCGGCGGTCGTTGCTGTCTTCCGGCACAACGGGTCCTTTCTATAAAGAGATAAAGCTCTGCGTCGGTCGACCGACACCGTTCATCCAAACAGAGAATGGGTTGAAAACTGAAAATTGCAGAGCCCCGATGTGGGTTACGCAACTACACATGCTCACCGACCAGAACGTAGACGCATCCACTCGTCCTGGTTCGGACCTCTGGTTTCGTACTGAGTCTCCGGGTCCGGAAGGGTCGATTTCACCCTCGTGTTGTGCGTGTGGGGGTGGTGTCAGCGCACATTCGGGGGGTGTTTTTCGGTGGGTGTGGTCGCTGTGGCTCGTGGGGGTGTGCATGGTGGGGTGTTTTTGGTTCGGGTATGCAGAACACCCCCGGGGACCGTGTGGTTCCCGGGGGTGTTCTGTGAAAGTGTGTTCGGCGGTGTCCTACTCTCCCACACCCTGTCGGGTGCAGT
>NZ_NPFZ01000057.1:0-885 GCF_002259425.1 Rhodococcus sp. 14-2470-1a | reverse complement strand
GCACCGGTACTGACACGCACCCTCACCCCCGCCGACACCGCCTACGTCATCTTCACCTCCGGCACCACCGGACGCCCCAAAGGCGTCATGATCTCCCACCGAGCAATCATCAACCTCATCAGCTGGCGCCAAACGGTATTCCCCCTCACCGACGGCGACCGCGTCCTGCAGAAAACCAGCATCGGATTCGACGTCTCCGTCCCCGAATTCTTCTGGCCACTGACAGTCGGCGCCACCATCCGCCTCACCCGACCCGGCGGCGAAAAAGACCCCCACTACCTCACCGACATCCTCCACACCGAACCCATCGGCTTCGTCGAACTCGTCCCCACCATCGCCCACGCCATGCTCGACACCGGACTCGACCTGAGCCGATCCCACCTCCGCCACCTCGCCCTCGGCGGCGAAGCATTCCCCACCACCCTCGCCACCACCCTCACCGCAACCAACAACAACACCGGCACCGGCACCGGCACAACCGTCCAGATCTGGAACACCTACGGCCCCACCGAAGCCGCCGTCGAAACCACCGGACACCACCTCAACCCCACCACCGCCACCACCACCGACACCGACACCGACACCGACGCCTACGGCACCAGCGTCCCCATCGGCCAACCCATCACCAACACCACCACCCACGTACTCGACCCCTGGCTACGACCCGTCCCCGTCGGCATCACAGGAGAGCTCTACCTCGGCGGCACCCAACTCGCCGACGGCTACATCAACCGACCCGACCTCACCGCCACCCGCTTCATCGCCACCACCGCAGGCCAACGTCTCTACCGCACCGGCGATCTCGTCCGCTGGAACACCGACGGGCAACTCGACTACCTCGGACGCACCGACGATCAGGTCAAGATCCGCGGCTACCGCATCGAA
>NZ_NPFZ01000011.1:0-891 GCF_002259425.1 Rhodococcus sp. 14-2470-1a | reverse complement strand
TGCCGTGCGTGATTCGGGCCGGATCTCATCGGCGAGCGCAAGGGCACCGATCACGGCACCGTCGGCGAGGACGTGCAGGATGATCGCCCCGTCGCCCCGCCACCGGTCGGCGACAGCAAGTTCGGATCCGTGTTCCTGCTCGAGCAGCGCGGGCCCGCCGACCTGCACGCGGGTGCCGTCGACGTCGGCTGCGACCCCGACGGCGGGAGACGACTGGAAGTCTGCTGCAGCCGGGACGGTCAGGTTCCGCGCGCGTGCGGCCGCAACGATGGCCCGTGCGAGTGGGTGCTCTGAGTCGGCTTCTGCGGCAGCAGCCAAAGCGAGGACATTGTCGGCGGTGCGCCCGTTCGTCACCTCGATTGCGGTGACGGTGGGTTCACCCTTGGTGAGGGTCCCGGTCTTGTCGAAGAGCACGGTGTCCACCGTGCGCATGGTTTCGAGTGCGAGCCGGTCCTTGACCAGGACACCGCCGCGGGCGGCGCGTTCGGTGGCGATGGAGACCACCAGCGGGATCGCGAGTCCGAGTGCGTGCGGGCAGGCGATGACCAGCACGGTGATGGTGCGGATGACGGCGTCGTCGGGCATCCCGACCAGAGTCCACACAGCGGCGGTGATGATCGCGGCACCGAGAGCGAACCAGAACAGCCAACCGGCGGCGGTGTCGGCGATGCGCTGAGCGCGCGAGGTCGAGTTCTGGGCGTCGGCGACCAGGCGGCCGATGCCGGCGAGGGCGGTGTCCTCCCCTACTGCGGTGACCTTGACGCGCAGACCGGAGTCGGTGGCGACAGTGCCGGCGACGACGTGGTCGCCGTCGCTGCGGCGGACGGTGCGTGATTCGCCGGTGATCATCGATTCGTCCATGCTCGCCGATCCGGAGACGATGGTGCCGTC
>NZ_NPFZ01000052.1:0-983 GCF_002259425.1 Rhodococcus sp. 14-2470-1a | reverse complement strand
AGCGGATCACCCACATCCTCGACGACGCGTCACCCACAGTGGTCATCACCGAAGAGTTCCTCGATACTCCGGCGGTCTCGGCACGCCTGACACGCGGTGAACGTGTGGCACCGGTGTTGACGCGGGCCCTGACCCCGGCGGACACGGCGTATGTCCTGTTCACCTCCGGTACCACCGGACGCCCCAAAGGCGTCATGATCTCCCACCAGGCGATCATCAACCGCCTCACCTGGATGGCCGAAGACTACGCAATCGGCCCCGGTGATCGGATCCTGCAGAAAACCCCCGCCGTCTTCGACGTCTCGGTCTGGGAATTCTTCCTCCCCGCCGTCATCGGCGCCACCCTCGTCGTCGCCAAAGACGGCGGCCACAAAGACCCGTCCTATCTCGCCGAGGTCATCGACCGCCACCACATCACCGTCCTGCACTTCGTGCCCGCCATGCTCGCGGCGTTCCTCACCGCGACTCCTGACCCGGACCGGTTGGCGTCGGTGCGGCGGGTGTTCTTCTCCGGCGAAGCCCTCCCCGCCGCGAACGCCGCCGCCGCAGACCGCCTCTTCACCGGCGCCGACCTGCACAACCTCTACGGCCCCACCGAAGCCGCCGTCGACGTCACCGCCGCACCCATCCACGCAGACGCGCTCGCTGATGTGGTGACCGTGCCCATCGGAACACCGGTCGCCAACACAACCACCCACGTCCTCGACACCTGGCTGCGCCCGGTACCCATCGGCGTGACAGGTGAGCTGTATCTCGGTGGTGTCCAACTCGCCGACGGCTACATCGGCCGCACAGATCTGACGGCGTCCCGGTTCGTCGCTACCGGATCCGGGCAGCGTCTGTACCGAACCGGCGATCTCGTCCGCTGGAACCACGCCGGTGAACTCGACTACCTCGGCCGTTCCGACGACCAAGTCAAGATCCGCGGCTTCCGCATCGAACTCGACGAGATCCGCACCGTCCTCGAACACCACCCCGCCGTC